>CANODD010000019.1 GCA_947564705.1 uncultured Dorea sp.
TTTCTACACCAAGTTCCTGTGCGATATCGGCGCCATTGATTTTGACGAGCCGTTCCAGAAGCTTTTTAACCAGGGTATGATTACCGGAAAGAACGGGATCAAGATGAGTAAGTCTAAGGGGAATGTGGTTTCCCCGGATGATCTGGTGAGAGACTACGGCTGTGATTCCCTGCGTATGTATGAGCTGTTCGTGGGACCGCCGGAGTTGGACGCCGAGTGGGACGATCGGGGAATCGACGGCGTAAACCGCTTCTTAAAGCGTGTATGGAATCTTGTAATGGAGAATAAGGATGCAGATGTAAAAGCGTCCAGGGCGATGATCAAGGAGCGCCACAGACTGATATGCGATATCACGAAGCGTCTGGAGAGCTTCAGCCTGAACACGGCAATCTCCGGCTTCATGGAGCATAACAACAACCTGATTGAGATTGCCAAGAAAGAGGGCGGCGTAGATAAGGAGACATTATCTGTCATGGCAGTACTGCTGTCTCCGTTTGCCCCGCATATCGCGGAGGAGATCTGGGAGCAGTTGGGACATGAAGGAAGTGTGTTCACTGCCGGATGGCCGGTCTACGACGAAGAAATGATGAAGGACGACGAGGTTGAAGTGCCGGTTCAGATCAACGGCAAGACCAGAGCCGTAATCTCCGTAGCGGCGGATATCTCGAAAGAAGACGCGATCGCGGCAGGAAAAGAGGCGGTTGCGGATAAGCTGACCGGAACCATCGTGAAAGAGATCTACGTTCCGAAGAAAATCATTAATATTGTGCAGAAATAAAATTATTTCCACCTGTGTATTGCACAGGTGGAAATTTTTTAAACGATTACATCAAAGATCTGCTTGCCTTTATAAGTGACCCAGTTCATCTGGGTTTTCTTTTGTCTGCGGAAATCAAAAGTCAGAAGATACCCGGTTTCAGCGTGTTTGCTTTCAAGGTATTCATATAGCTGTTCATAGGCGTCTTCATGCTTCTTATTTCCGTACCAGAGTTTTAATTCCAGAATATACTGATCTGGTCCGTAATCTATGACGATATCCATTCTCCGCTCGGTATTGGTCCGGGATTCAATATGGTAGAACCCTTTTCCATTGATTAGAGGGCGCAGATAGGTAAGAAATAGAATCCTTCCGTTTTCTTCCAGGAATTTCCTGTTTTTTATATTCTCATAGAGATCTTCATAGTGCCGGGAGAATTTTTGCAGGACGTATTCCATATCAAAATGATGATTCTGTACCACGTCTTCGGTTAAGACACCGGTAATCTTCAACTGATTCTTATTTTCCAGGTTTTTTGAAATAAAATAGTTCGCGATCTTGATCTCGAAGATACGGTTATCAATCACCGCGCATCCAACCTCATTGCGGATAAAGCCAAAAGTCGCCGCCAGGTCGATGGTTGTGTTGGTTCGCTCAAAATGTTTTTCCTGTCCGAGGATCAGAAGTTCATACATGAAAGAACGCAGTTCGTCATTACTCTCCAGATGTTGGGCAATATCATCGAAGAGCGTATTTTTCTCCAACAGGATATTTTTTACGGCAGCCTGGATACCGGCAGGATTCCAGGGCATTCCTCCTTCATCTGTCTCCTGGCAGATTCTGCTTACAAGGAAGGGATAGCCCCTTGTATAATTCCAGATCTGTAAGGATATCTCTTGGATATCCATGCCGGTATGATGATCCGATTCATACTCTGATAACATGGAACCGATTTCAGGAATGGAAAATGACATATCGATGTTAAAGTCTGCCGCAATATTCCATGGAGAATTGTATTTTATCTCCCCGGTCATAATCCCAGAGTATCCTTTCTCAATCATACGAAGCTTCATATTCTTGATATCATAGACTCCCACCAGGATCACACTGGAGAAAGTAAAGTCTTCTTCCGCTTTTCTGGCAAGATATTTTTCACGGAGCATGCCTAGAAAATGCAGGAAAATCTGATTGTTAGACGCCTGGTCCACTTCGTCGATCAGGAGTACGGCTTTTCGTTCTGTACAGAATTCTGTAATTTTTTCAGACAGCCTCAGAAAATTATCTGTTTTTTTCTGATAGTCTGTCCACAGCAGGAGATCTTCCTGACTTGCCGAGGAGAAACGAAGGCTCTTTCCGAAAAGTTCGTCGAATCCGAGACAGAAATTAGCTTCATCAGAAAAAATGGTACTGCCGATTCCTTCAAAACTGATTCTTGATACGATATAATCTGTACTTAGATCTTTTTTTAACATCTGCAGGGTAGTGGTTTTTCCGTATTGCCTTGCCCGGTTGATGGTAAAGTATTCTTCCATTTCCACCATATTCCGTATCTTGCTTATTTTATCTGATATGTCGACCATATAGTCTCTGGCGGGCATACATAAACCGGTTACATTAAAGCGCTTCATTTCGGTCAGCTCCCTTTTAGTATTCTATATTCAGTATTCTATATTCAGTATACTACAGGGTGTCCTTTATGGAAAGGAGGAAGTGAGAGAACTCCGTCGGAGTTTTTCTTTCAAATTGATATTTAAAAGGTTCTATGGTAAAGTTTATATAAACGGAAATAAATTTTCCGTCTGGATGGAAAGGAGGCGCTGCATGGCATTTAAGGTCGGTGTGGGCAAATCAGATTTTGAAGCCTTACGAAAATCTAATAATTACTACGTGGATAAAACGGATATCATGTACGAGCTTGTGGAGGAGACAGATAATCAAGTCACTCTGTTTACCAGGCCGCGAAGATTCGGCAAGACTTTGATGATGAGCATGCTGTCAAACTTTTTCAGCATAAGAAAGGAAAGCAAAGGTATATTTGAAGGTCTCAAGATTACAGAACATAAAGAATTTTGTGAGAAATGGATGAATCAGTATCCCGTGCTCTTTATTTCTTTTAAGGATGCCGAAGCAGATGTGTTCGGTGTTGCGTATGATAAATTAAAAAATAGTATCGCGGATATCTGTAAATTAATTCCGGATTTGGCTGCGGAATCTTCTGTCAATCCTGCTGATGCGCAGGTTTTTGAGAGATTGATGTTTAATAAGGCGTCTGATGCGGAAGTTCAGGGTTCTCTTAAAACCATTATGCGGATGATGTACGATATTTATGGCAAGAAAGTGATTCTCCTGATTGATGAATATGATGTTCCTCTGGCAAATGCCTCCGAGAAGGATACGAAGAAGAATAATTATTATTCGTCTATGCTTGATGTAATCAAAGGTATTATGAGTACCGCGCTGAAAGACAATGAATTTCTGGAATTTGCTGTGATCACAGGATGTCTCCGTATTGCGAAAGAGAGCATATTTACAGGTACGAATAATTTTGCTTCATATTCCGTACTGGATGCAGATTTCTCGGAATACTTTGGATTTACAGAGGATGAAGTAGATGAGATGTTAGCTGTGGCTGACCGGAAGGATAAGGCGGACTTCATAAAAGAATGGTACGACGGCTATGTGTTTGGCGACAGCTCTGTATATTGTCCCTGGGATGTAATGAATTATTTGTCGGCTTTGAGGAAGAGAAAAGATGCAAAGCCAAAGAATTATTGGAAGTTCACAAGCCGCAACGGAATCCTGCTCACCTTTGTTGAGCGGACAGATTTTGATGTAACGGAAAAATTTGAGACGCTTCTAAATGGCGGAACGGTTATGCAGTCGGTTTCCGATGAACTTACCTATGACACGCTTTATGCATCGGAGGATAACCTGTGGAGTGTGCTGCTTATGACCGGATATATTACGAAAGCATGCCCCGATGAGGACGGAGAAACAGTTTTATTTAAAATACCCAACAGGGAGATTGCATCTATATTTGAGGACACGGTAGTAATATATTTTAAGAATACGGCGGATACATCAAAGCTGAATAATCTTATCAATGCACTGTGGAAGGGTGATGAGGCAGAAGCAGCCAGGCTCATATCAGACCTTTTATGGTATACGATCAGTTATAATGACTATCATGAAGACTATTATCATGCGTTCCTTGCAGGGATTTTCGTAGGGCGCGGATATAGTGTGGAGTCAAATAAAGAGAAGGGGGTAGGAAGACCAGATATTGTGCTCAAGGATAAGAGGAACCGTCGGGCAGTCATTATAGAAGCAAAGAAATCAGAAAAAGAAGATGATATGGATAAGGACTGTGATAAGGCAATCGGTCAAATTACGACAGAGAAATATGCAGAAGGGCTTTATGGATACACCCAGGTTTTATGTTATGGGATTGCTTTCTTTCAGAAGCAGGCGAAAGTAAAAGGGATAAACATCAGATGATACCAACTGTCTTGAGATAGATGTACGAAAATTTGGAGGAGGCAAAACTGTGGGAACAGGAATCATGGTCTGCGGATTGAATGGCAGCGGAAAGAGTACGCTGGGGAAAGCATTGGCAGAGAAGATAGGATATTATTTTATAGATAACGAAACTTTATTCTTTCCAAAGACAGATACAAATTACATGTTTGCATCTCCGCGTTCCAAGAAAGAAGTGGAGAAGCTTCTAATGGATGAAGTCAGGAAGCATGAAAATTTTGTATTTGCGGCTGTAAAAGGAAACTACGGAGAGGGAATTCTGCCGCTGTATCAGTATATAGTACTGATCGACGTACCGAAGGACGTCCGGATGCAGCGGGTGAGAGAACGGTCTTTCCAGAAGTTCGGTAACCGTATGCTGCCGGGCGGAGATCTGTATGAACAGGAAGAAGCGTTCATGAATATGGCTCGCGCCAGAACGAAGCAGTATGTGGAGGAATGGGTAGATTCTATAGAGGCTTTTGTGATACGGGTGGACGGAACGAAGCTTGTCAAAGAAAATGTGAAGAATATTGTAGAGCAGATAACAGAAAGGAAGACGAAAATAATACCTGCCTATGACCAGCCCCGGGAAGTAGGCAGATTATTCTCGGAATATACGGACATGCTAATCGCGGGAGACAGCTCGTTTCGGGAATATCTTAATATCCAGAATTATGATGAAGAGGTCAGGCATCTGGAAGTCAAATACGGACCTCCTTACGGAAGGTTATATCTGGCATATTATGAAGGAAAACCTGCAGGCTGCGTCGGTCTGAGAAAGATTGATAAGCAGAACTGCGAGATGAAACGTCTCTATGTCAGACCGCAGTTCAGGGGAAAGTATATCGGAGACCATATGATACAAAAAATCATAGAGGATGCAAAATATATCGGATATTCCCATATGCTGCTGGATACGCTGCCTTTTTTGGAAAGCGCGATTCATTTGTATAAAAAGCATGGTTTTTATGAGACAGAAAATTATAATGACAGTCCGATGGGTACTTCTATATTTATGAGATTGGATTTATAAATTCGTGATGGGCGGTGCAAGAAATTATGAATGAGAAGAAACGGATATTAATCGCAGATGATGAAGAGGGGATCATTCGACTGTTAAAGGATTATTTTGAGATACAGGATTATCAGGTGATTGAAGCAAGAAACGGGCTGGAGGCGTTAGGGCAGTTAAATAAGGAGCCGGATCTTATACTTCTGGATGTCAACATGCCGATGCTCGATGGATTCGAGGTGTGTGAGCGAATTCGGGCACACATTTCCTGTCCAATCCTTTTTTTGACCGCGAAGATTGAAGAAGCCGACCGAATCAAAGGTTTGATGCTGGGCGGGGATGACTATATACTGAAGCCCTTCAGTATCGATGAGTTAGGGGCAAGAGTGGAGGCGCATCTTCGAAGGGAAGAGCGCAAGAAGACTGACAGGGCCGTGAAGATCTTTGACCGGCTGGCAATTCATTACGGAGAGCGAAGCATATATTATGAAGAGCAGCCGGTAAGTCTGACAAAGACGGAGTTTGGTATCGTTGAGATATTGTCGTTAAATGCCGGACAGATATTCAGCAAGGAACAATTGTACGAAAAGGTCCGGGGATTGGAAGGGAGCGCCGATAACAGTATCATTACGGAGCATATCCGGAGAATCCGAAGCAAGTTTGGAAGATTTTCGGCTCACCCGTATATTGAGACGGTGTGGGGAGTAGGATACCGTTGGATCGGGTGAGGAGCAGGGAGAGTGTATTAAGGATGGATTGGCTAGAAGAAAAGGTGGAAGGGATAGCAGGGTATATTCGGAATCTTTCTTTTCGAAAGGCGATGATCGCGTATATCCTGGTATTGTCTGCAGTTGTATTCGGGTTATCTTATCTGACGATGGTTTTGTGCTGGCAGTTAGAATTGGCAGAATGGACGCGGTATGAGCAGAATAGCCTGAGTGATATTATTTACAAAGAGGGACCGATATGGGGACATGGATATCATTTTGCACAGGGGACGGAGCATTCAAGGATTCGGCTTCTGGATTTCATAAGGGTATGGTGTCCGTTTTTTTATGCGTTTGCAGGGATGATTGTTACTATATGCATTTTCTATAAAAAGCGTCTGGCAAGACCGCTGGCGCTTCTTAAGGACAGTGTGATGCGGATTCGTGAAAATGATCTGGACTTTCATGTGACTTATGAAAGTGAAGATGAATTGGGGATTCTCTGTGACTCGGTGGAAGATATGAGGACGGAACTGGTACGGGGAAAAGAGGAGATGTGGCGCCTTGTAGAGAGGCAGAAGGAATTGAACGCTGCGTTTGCCCACGATCTTCGAACGCCGCTTACGGTACTTCGAGGGTATACGGATTTTCTGATGCGTTATGTTCCCGAAGGAAGGGTCAGCGAAGAGAAGATGCAGGATACGCTGGCGCTGATGTCCGACTATCTGAGGAGGCTGGAAGATTACAGCCGTACGATGAAAGGAATCCGAAGTATCGATGAAGTGCCTCTTTGTCCGGAACGGATAGGGCTTAAGAGCCTGGAAAAGAAGATCGGGGAGGTAGTCTGTGCATTGAACCAGATTGGGGACGTTGAGATATATTATAGCGGATACTGTGTAAAGAATGCCGCCGATATCATGGAGGAACGATCAGAAGATCGGGAGGAAACCGGAATATCGGCGGATGATAACGTTATATTAGAAGTGTTGGAGAATGTGTTGTCAAATGCTATTCGCTATGCGAGAAGGAAGATTGAAGTAATATCGGATTATGATAAAGCCGAGGGCGAGTTCAGCCTGACTGTATGGGACGACGGAGAAGGTTTTTCAAAAGAGCGGCTTGAAAAAGCGCTTAAGCCCTATTACAAAGAGTATGAGAGTGAAGAGCCGGATGGACATTTTGGAATCGGGCTTCATATCTGCCGGGAATTCTGTAAGAAGCATGGGGGGACGCTTAACGTGGCGAACAGCATTCGGGGCGGGGCGGTTGTTACCGCGTCTTTTTCGGTATCAGACAAAAATCTTTCATTAATTCTCAGTGATTCTTAATTTTTTGTAGGGAAAATGTAGGGATTTACATCTTATACTGTCAATGAAGTAGTTGAAGAAAGGAAGATGGATATGTCCACTACAATCAAAATCAGGAATTTGAATCAATACTATGGCAGTAAGCAGGCGCTAAAAGAGATCAATCTTACAATAAGGACAGGGATGTTTGGTCTCCTGGGAAGAAACGGAGCCGGAAAGACGACTTTGATGAAGGTAATAGCGACGCTGCTTCCAAAGTCGGAGGGAGAAGTGTCTGTGTGCGGGAGAAGTACGCAAAGCGCCGGAGAGGTCAGGAAGATCGTGGGATATCTTCCTCAGGAGTTCTCTATGTATCCGAATATGACCGTATATGAAGCAATGGATTATCTGGGAGTGTTGTCGGGACTTGACAGGGCAAAGAGAAAAGAACGAATCCCGGATCTGCTTGATCGGGTGAATCTTCTGAGGGACCGGCGAAAGAAGGTAAAGGCATTGTCTGGCGGGATGAAGAGACGTCTTGGTATTGCGCAGGCAATCCTCCACAATCCGAAGGTGCTGATCGTAGACGAGCCGACGGCCGGTTTAGACCCGGAGGAACGGGTACGTTTCCGGAACCTATTATGTGAGATCGCGGAGGAACGAATCGTGATTCTGTCTACTCATATCGTAGGTGACATTGAGGCGACCTGCGAGGACATCGCAGTATTAGACGAGGGGAGTTTGATCTACCAGGGCACGGTGTCAGACTTGATTGAGATGACGGAGGGGAAGGTATACTCTGCGGAGATAAGCAAAAGGGAATTGGAAATCCTCAAGAAGAACTATATTGTAACAAGTATGCTTACGTTGGGAAATAATGTGATGGCGCGCTTTCTGGCAGAAGAGAAGCCCTTTGCGTCGGCGAAACTCTGCGAAGCCGGTGTGGAGGACGCCTATATGTACCTGATGCACAGAGAGGGGTGATCACATATGTTTGGGCAGTTATTTATAAAAGAATGCAGGCAGACTGTGAGAAGCCTTATATACTGGGTTATCGTTCTGATTCTGATCTTTGATTTTACTTCACAGCTTGGAGGCATGGAGATTGAAAAGAAACCGGAGCCTGGACAGGCGGAATATGGCAGCAAACCAAGTCATGATCCCGAACTGATCATGAGGACCGTGCTTGGGGAATTGACAGAAGAGTATTACAGAGAAAGTTATACCACTTATCCCATTGGCTTCTATAAGAAGGTGACGTTAAATGAAGAAGAGGATAAGAGAATAGGAGGAATACTTAAGGAAGCTGCGGGAATTGACGGAAGAGACGCCGCCGGACGGATCATACAGGACTGGTATGGAAAGCAGCAGGAGACAGAAATGAAGGAGCCTTTGAAAGTAGAACCGGCGGAGGGTTTGACGTACGAACATTTCGGCGAGCTCATGGACGAAGCAGACGAGATTCTTGGCGGAGGTTCCGACTACGGCAAAGAATACCGGGAGAACAGTGCGAGAGTGGATATGACGTACGAGGATGCGGCGGAGGAATATCATATGCTGACAGAGAAGGATCATTTGTCCGGAGGATATGCCAGGCTTTTCTCTGACTATATGGTGATTTTCCTTGGGATTCTGCCTGTATTCCTGGCAGTCACACGGGGGTTAAGGGACAGGCGTGCGATGATGCAGGAGTTAATCTATACCCGGAGATGTTCGTCGTTTACGGTGGTAGCAAGCCGTTATCTGTCTATGATTGTGATGCTGGTTATTCCTGTACTTATCATTTCTCTGGTTCCTCTTTCGAAATGTATTGTGTATGCCCGAACGGCAGGTATCAGTATAGATATGCTGGCGTTCGTCAAATATACATTCGGATGGCTCGTCCCGACGATTATGGCCGTGACGGCAGTAGGTATGTTCCTTACGGAATTGACCGATACTGCAGTGGCGGTACTGGTACAGGGGGCATGGTGGTTTATCACTGTATTCGGCGGTGTCGGAAGAATCAGCGGCGGTATGTACGGATGGAGCCTGGCGCCGAGACACAACACGGAGATGAACTGGCAGGGATTTCATGATGGTTTTGGACAGCTTGCGGCAAACCGGATGCTTTATACGGCGGCAGCGCTGCTGCTGGCGTTATTGAGCGTATTGGTATATTCACAGAAAAGGAAAGGGAGGTTTCAGATTCGTGGAAAGATACTGGCAGATCGAGAAGGTAAATCTAAAGAATAATATACCGCTTCATGCAGCGGTATGTGTCCTGATGCTTTTGATTTCGCCGTTTCTTATGGGGGTGGCGAATCTTGGGGCGCAGGATTCGGCTAAGGTATTGGAAATGTACGTTGCCTTGATAGGGATTGTCCTGATTCCTCCGGTGCTTTTGCCGGAACAGGATCATGATATCAGAGAACTGGTATTTACCAAATATATGGACAGTCAGGTCGTGTACCTCTTACGTCTATTAGGAAATCTATTTCTGTTGGCCCTTATGCTCTCCGTATATATTGGAATGCTTCGTTATCATGGATGTGAATTTCCGGCAGGAAAATATTTCTGCGGAACATTGGCAGAGATGTTCTTCTTAGGCGGGATTGGACTCTTCTTTTATGGACTGAGCGATCATTTTGTGATCGGCTATATGGTTCCCATCGTCTATTATATAGCGGCGGTCGGAGGAGGGGAAAAGTATCTGGGGATGTTCTATCCTTTCTCAATGGTAAGAGGAAGTTATCATGAGAAGGTATGGCTTCTGGCGGCGGCAGTGCTTCTGGCGGCGGCGGGCATCCGGATACGCTGCCGGAGAAGATAGAAAAGATTACTTTAAAAAGATAACATGAAAAAAGATAACTTTCGAAATAGCTTGACTTCAAGTAGGTTTTATGATTTGATAGATGCAAGCGTCAATCAAATTAGAATTAAAACTTAGACAGGAGGCAAAAGATGGGGAAATCAACAGTATATTTTACGGATTTTCGGTGTCCGGTAGGAACCAGCCGGCTTGACAAATTGAGGAAGCTGTGTATTGCTGCAGGTATCAAAGATATTGATATGGAAGGTAAATTTGTAGCGATTAAGATGCATTTTGGGGAACTTGGCAATATGGCGTTCCTTCGGCCGAATTACGCGAAGGTAGTGGGGGACTTGTGTAAAGAGCAGAAAGGGCTTCCTTTCCTGACAGACTGTAATACCCTCTATCCCGGAAGCAGGAAGAACGCCCTTGAGCATTTGGACTGTGCGAATCAGAACGGCTTTAATACGGTGACGACCGGATGTCAGATCATTATCGGAGACGGACTCAGGGGAACCGACGAGGTGGAGGTTCCGGTGCCGAACGGGGAATATTGTGAAACGGCCCTGATCGGACGGGCTGTCATGGATGCAGATGTTTTTATCAGCCTGAGTCATTTTAAAGGGCATGAGGCAACCGGTTTCGGCGGTGCGATTAAGAACATTGGAATGGGCTGTGGCAGCCGCGCCGGAAAGATGAAGCAGCATGCCGACGGAAAACCGGCTGTGAGTGAAGAACTCTGCCGGGGCTGCGGCCGCTGTGCGAAGGAATGCGGAAGCGACGCGATCACCTACGTGAATAAGAAGGCCGTGATTGATTACGATAAATGTAAAGGCTGCGGCCGTTGTATCGGTGCCTGCACTTTCGATGCGATTGATAATCCGAACAGCAGCGCCAATGAATTGCTTGACCGAAAGATGGCGGAGTATGCACAGGCAGTTTGCCATGGCCGTCCATGCTTCCATATTTCTCTGGTGCAGGACATCAGTCCGAACTGCGACTGCCATGGCGAGAATGATGCGGCGATCCTGCCGGATATCGGAATGTTTGCAAGCTTTGATCCGGTTGCGTTGGATCAGGCGTGCGCGGATGCCTGTCTGCGTGCGAAACCGATTGAAAACAGTCAGTTAGGAGAACATCTGGCTAAAGCCGACTGGCATTGCCACCACGATCATTTTAAAGATTCCAATCCGAATATCGAATGGAAAGCGACGCTTGATCAGGCAGAGAAGGTAGGACTTGGAACCAGAGAATATGAGTTGAAGAAGATCTGAACATGATTTTTTACATACGTGTTCTTGAGAAATGTTCCGGAATTTGAAAATGCAGAAAAAAGGACAGGAGTCTCTTATAAAAAAGAGATGCCTGTCTTTTTAGATATCGGGTTGTTTTTCTGATATTCTATTGTAGAATTCCTGATAAAAATCGCCGTCTGCAGCATAGGGCCTCAGATAGAATTGACGCAATATATGCATGTTAAGTTTTCGAACGTCGTCTTCGTCTTGTTCAAAATCCATGGCGTATTCCTGGAGGGGTTTCAGATAATAGTGCCAGTCGTTGATGAATTTTTCATAACGCTTGATGTCGGGGGTGTCAATCCATTTACGGATCTTGATTTTACTTTTGCCGGGGGCAGGACACTCGTGTATCTGAAGAAAATACCGGAAGGAGTGATTCTCATAGAAGCGTCCAAGCGGGAAGATCCGGCAGAAGCCTGGGCGTATGGAATGAACGCTGCATCGCCCGTCAGTGAGGAAGACGCAGGCATGTGTGTCCTGGGTCATTCGGATATTAGGAAGGATAACCCCGTCTACAACATTTAATTCCAGACAATCGTTGAGTAATTCTTCAAAGGATTTCTGCAGTCCGATGCAGAGACGGTGGGTATCGAAGGGGTCCAGGACGATGGAGGCGCCCATCTCACGGCAACAGGAAGAACAGCCTTTACAGCCGTTGCAGTCTGTCTTTGCCATATCGTTGCTCGTATAGAGTTTTCCGTCGGATATTTTATTCAGGTCGATGTCTCGCAGCATATAGATTCTCCTTGGATGGTCCAGCTTTCTCGTCTATTCAGGTGGAAAATATTTCTGAAATAATTTGCATATCGCAGATTGGACGGTTATACTAGGTATAGTGTCCTTAACGACTGTAAAGATTATAATGTACGATAGCATAGAATGTAAATAGAAAGGGATAGATTTTATGAAATTTTTTCATCTGTCGGATCTGCATATCGGGAAGACGCTTCATCATTACAGTATGAAGGAAGAACAGGAAGCGGTCTTGAGCGAGATTATCGGCTATGCCGCTTCCGTCCGTCCGGACGCGGTGGTGATCGCGGGAGATATCTATGATCGGACGGCTCCGTCCGCGGAATCGGTTGCAGTCTTTGACTGGTTTCTTACGCGGTTGTCGGAGATAAAACCGGTTATTCCGATAATGATTATCAGCGGAAACCATGATTCGGCGGAGAGGCTGGAATATGCGTCGGGAATTCTTAAAAAACATCAGATCTATGTTGCAGGCAGCGCTCCGAGGGATGAATCGGAGAGGCTTCGGAAAGTAACGTTAGAGGATGTCCATGGAACGGTCGATTTCTATCTGCTTCCGTTCCTGAAGCCTTCTTATGTAAGAAAGGTGTTTGAGGGGGAACCCTTGGAGACTTATACGGATGCAGTCGAGAGATTGTTGGAACGAGAGGGGATTGACTATCAGAATCAAAGGAATGTGTTGGTTTCGCACCAATTCTATACAGGAAAGGACGCTTTGTCTACCTGTGATTCAGAAACTTTTTCAGTGGGAGGAATCGAGAATGTAGACGCCGGTGTTGTAAAAGATTTTGATTATGTGGCCCTTGGTCATCTGCATGGTCCTCAGAATGTATCGGATCATCATATTCGTTATTGCGGGACTCTGCTGAAATATTCCGTCAGCGAAAGCGTTCATGAGAAGAGCCTTACTGTGGTGACGCTTGGAGAGAAGGGGAAGGAGCCGCAGATCGAACTCTTACCTTTACACCCTCTGCGGGATGTGAAGAAGAAGGTGGGGAGTCTTAAGAATATCGTGGATCAGGCTGCAGATACTGAGAGAGGGGATTATGTCAGTATCCTGCTGACGGACGAGGTTGATCCTTACAGACCCAAAGAGCAGCTTGAGAAAGTTTTTGACCATATTCTGGAGGTGCGCGTAGATAATAGCAGAACCAGGAATAAATTATCGGAATTGGATGAAGAATTAATCATGAAGGATCCGGTGGAGAACTTTGAAGATTTTTACCGGGAGATGCAGGGAAAGTCGCTTGGGGAAGAAGAGCTTCAGATTATGCTTGAAGTTTTTGAGAAGGTGAAGGAGGAATAGGCGGTGAAACCGGTCAGATTAGAGATGTCGGCATTTGGTTCTTATGCCGAAAAGACGGAAATTGATTTTACGGATGTTGATCATGGCTTGTTCCTTGTTACAGGAGATACGGGCGCGGGGAAAACGACGGTATTTGACGCTATTACATATGCGTTGTATGATCAGACCAGCGGTGGGAAACGGGACGGAAACATGATGCGCAGCCAATATGCGTCGGAAGAGACGGATACTTATGTGGAATACATATTTTCCTATCAGGAGGATGTCTATAGGATTCGCCGAAACCCGGAATATATGCGGCTTGGGAAGAGACGGTATGCGGACGGTTCGCTCAGATACGTGAAGGAGTCGGCCAAGGTGGAGTTGATTCTTCCGGACGGAAGTGCATTTCGCGGAAAAAAAAGGGAGACGGACCAGAAGATCGTAGAGATCATGGGTATGGATGCGGATCAGTTTACTCAGACAGCGATGATTGCCCAGGGAGATTTTCTCAAATTGCTCCATGCGGAATCGAAGGACCGTAAGCGTATATTTTCTAAAATCTTTCAAACCAGGCTGTATTACCGCGTGCAGGAAGAACTAAAGAAGCGCGCAGGGATATTATATGGACAGCTGGAGGATAATCTGCGGGCTGCCAGACAGGAGATGGAGCGGGTAGAGTCTGCAGATATCAACAGATGTTGTGATCTGCGGACAACGACGGAGGACGGGGACGGAGGATATACTTATACGGAACGCTGGAAGGCATTAAAGGGATATGCGGTCATTCCTTATGAGGAAGCTATAGAGACATTAAAGGAGATGATAAAAGCAGGGGGTGCTCTGGAAAAGGAGAAGAAAAAGGCGGCGGAAGATCTACAGAAGCGTCTGGATGAATTAAATGGCAGGAAGAAAGAGGGAGAGAGTAGGAACCTTCTGTTCGACGCATTTGACCGAATCAGAAGTACGGAGAAAGAGCTTGGGGAAAGAAAAGAAGAAGTAGACAGATGCGAGGCGCGGCTTCAGACTGCACGGAGGGCGGAGAAGGTTAAAGAACAGGAGAACAGGCTGATCCGGAGCAGGGAAACCGAGAAAAAGAACAGGAAAATTGTTGAAGAAAATATTCATAGATTAGATATTCTGCGGACTCAGGCCAAGGAGGCGAGGGAATTAAAATTACAGCGGGAAGAGGAGTTTGCCGAACTGGAAAAGCTCTGTAAAGCGGAATTGATCCGGTTGGAGGATGCATTGCCGCAGTATGACCGGCTTATGTTGTTAAGGGAGCAGCAGGCAAAGGAGCAGGAGATGCAAGGGCGGAGGCAAAGAGAGCAGGAAGAATTAAAAAAGGCTCTTGAGGATTGTAAAGCCCGTCAGGAGGATGCAAGAAGGATTCAGGAACTATATGCGCAGAGTCCGGGTAAAGTAGAGGGGCTGCGTCTTAAGGAGGAACAGCAGAGGGTCAGGAGGCAGGAGTTTGAGAAGCTTGGAAATCAGTGGGACAGGCTGATTGCCGAAGAAGAAGAGTGGCAGGTCAGGAAGCTTGGGGCAGAGAAGAAGCAAGAGGTTTATCTGGATGCGCTGCGGGTATACGAGGGGAGATATCAGTTATTTCTGGCCGAGCAGGCGGGGATTCTGGCAAGGGGGCTTGAGTCTGGGAAGGCCTGCCCGGTATGCGGTTCCTGCCACCATCCGCATATCCGCGGTCTTACACAGGATGCGCCGACTCAGCAGGAGGTAGAACAGGCGAAGGTGACGAAAGAACAGGCGGAAGCAGGAAGGGAGCGCGCCGTGACGGCGCTCAAAGAGCAGGGTGTTAGGTGTGAGACGGGGAGGAAGGCATTTGAAGAGGCATGCAAAAGAGTAATGCCGGCGTCGCAGCTTGCGAAGATAACCAGACTTAAGGGACATCAAGAGACGGTTGACGGAAATGAGGAGATAAAAGCATGGCTGCAGAAGGCTGTTGCGGAAAATGAACAGCTTTTAGAGAATATATGTTCCGAACTTGAGAAGGTTAAAGGAGAAGCCGAACAGTACGGGCAGGCTGTTTTGGCAGAACAGAAAGAGAGAGAAGAGAGAAGCCGGCATGAAGCAGCCTATGATAAGGCGAAAGCTGCATATGAGGAGCTGCTCATAGAAGGAAAGCGTCTGGAATCCGAGATTAGAATGAAAGAGGAGGAGCTTCCCATGGCTTCCCGGACACAGGCAAAAGAGCGCATGGATGTGTTGAAGACGGAATTGGAGACCTCAAAGGCAGCCTATGAGCGGATAAAGGAGAAGGAACGGCAGTTAACAGAAGATATGCGTAAACTGGAGGGACAGAAGGAAAGGGGAGAAGAGGTATTAAGGCAGCAGGAAGAAGAGACGGAAAGATGCCGGGCAGATTATGAGGCAGCTCTTAGGGGACAAGGGTTTGACGATGAAACGGCATACCTCGGGGGACAATTATCATCGGATGATATGGAAGAGCTTAATAGAAAGATTCAGGAGTATCATCGGAAGTCGCATGAAGTATCCGGCAGAAAGGAGACGCTGAAAGAGCAATTAGAGGGGAAGGAAAGAGTTGATCTTAGTAAGCTTCAGGAAGCGCTTCAGGAAACGGCGGAGAGTCAGAAGAGAGAGCAGGAGGAATATGTCAGGATTTATACGGTCAATCAGAAGAATCGGGAGGTGAGAAACCGATTAAAGGATTATCTGGAAAAGAACGGTGAATTGCAGAGACGGTATGAATTGATGGGGAATTTAAGCAAGACAGCCAATGGGAACTTAAGCGGTACGGTGAAGGTAGATTTCGAGACATATGTGCAGAGACAATATTTTAAGCAGATCATCTGTGCCGCGAATAAGAGGCTTGTGAGGATGACTTCGGGTGAATTTATCCTGCAGCTTCGGGAAGTAAAGAACCTGGGGAGTCAGGGGCAGGCCGGATTAGATTTGGACGTCTACCATATGGCGAGCGACTCTGTGCGGGATGTTAAGACGCTGTCAGGCGGGGAGTCTTTCATGGCGTCTCTTTCGATGGCGCTGGGGCTTGCGGATATTGTTCAGAACACGGCGGGAGCGATACATCTGGATACTATGTTTGTGGACGAAGGTTTCGGCTCGCTGGATGATACGGCGAGAGGACAGGCGATTAGGATTTTGACCGATCTTGCCGATGAGAAGAGGCTGGTAGGAATCATCTCACATGTGAATGAACTGAAGGAACAGATAGACCGTAAACTGGTAGTTACAAGAACGGACAAAGGAAGTTCGGCAAGATGGGTATAAATAAAAATAAAGAAGCATGAAAGGAAAAGAAGCGATGAAGTATGATTATCTTATTGTAGGAGCGGGGTTGTTTGGCTCTATCTTTGCGTATGAAGCAAAGAAAGCAGGAAAGGACGTCCTTGTGATTGACCGCAGGGATCATATCGGGGGCAACATTTACACCAGAGAAGTGGAAGGGATTCAAGTGCACGAATACGGCGCGCACATCTTCCATACGTCGGATCAGGAGGTGTGGGATTATGTACGACAGTTTGCGGAATTCAACCGCTATACGAACAGTCCTGTGGCAAGATACAAGGACGAACTATATAATCTTCCGTTTAATATGAATACATTCAGCAAGATGTGGGGTGTAAAGACCCCGAAGGAAGCCCGTGAGATCATTGACAGGCAGATTCGGGAGGCGGGCATAACCGAACCGAAGAATCTGGAAGAACAGGCAATCTCTCTCGTGGGACGGGACATCTATGAGAAGCTGGTGAAGGGATATACCGAGAAACAGTGGGGCAAACAGGCGACGGAGCTTCCAAGCTTTATTATCCGACGGCTTCCGGTGCGTTTTGTGTATGATAATAATTACTTTAACGACAAGTACCAGGGAATTCCGATAGGCGGTTATACGCAGATGATCGGGAAAATGCTTGAGGGAATTCCGTTGCGTCTTAAGACGGACTTCTTCGAAGAACGGGAGGAGCTTAAAAATCAGGCAGAGAAGATTGTATTTACCGGAATGATAGACGCTTATTATGATTACTGCTATGGGGAGTTGGAATATAGAAGCTTAAGATTCGAGACAGAGACTCTGGACACAGAGAATTACCAGGGAAATGCCGTGGTAAATTATACAGAATATGAGATTCCGTACACCAGGATTATCGAGCATAAGCATTTTGAATATGGATGTCAGGGCGGTTATGGGAATACTGATACGGATGTGAATCCCAGGACGGTTGTTACAAAGGAGTATCCGGCTGCATGGGAAAAGGGAGCGGAACCTTATTATCCGATGAATGATAAGAAGAATAATGCTCTCTACGAGAAGTATAAACAACTTGCCGAGAAGGAGGAGAATGTGATCTTCGGGGGCCGCTTGGGTATGTACCGGTATTATGATATGCATCAGGTCGTAGCGGAGGCGCTGCGCTGCGTAAGGGCACAGATATAAAATATAGGGGCTGCGGCAGCCCCTTTTCTTAAGGAATCATCTATATCCCACTCCCGTTGAACAGGATGGAAGTTTTCTCATACTTTGCTTCAAATGTCGCCTGAATCGATAGTTTCTTGAACTGCTTCATGTCTACGGAGCCCACCATTACAGAGGTGTGGGCCTGACAGCCTCTCAGTTTGGGAAGTTGGTCTAAAGCGAGCTGTGCGGTAGGGTCGGTGGCCGCGCTGACTGACAGGGCAATCAGGACTTCGTCCGTATGAAGCCTGGGATTCTTGCTTCCCTGGTAAAGGGTTTTTAATTTTTGGATTGGTTCGATTGCCTCCGGAGAGATGACATGAAGCTTATGGTCGATTCCTGCCAGTTCTTTTAATGCATTTAGAAGAAGAGCGGCGGAAGCCCCCAGAAGATTCGAGGTCTTTCCGGTGATAATGCGGCCGTCATGAAGCTGGAGGGCGGCGGCAGGGCTGTCGGTTTCTTTAGCGCGTTCAAGGGCGGCATCTACGACCGGTCGGTCATGGACCGTGATATGGGCCTGATTCATCAACATTTCGATCTTGACAACTTCTGAATCGGGGCAAGTGCCAAAGAGCAGACGCTTTAAGGAATCATAATATCTGCGGAGTATCTCCTGGCGGGAGGCCTCCTGGCATGCCTCGTCGTCACAGATACAGTTGCCCGCCATATTGACGCCCATATCAGTGGGAGATTTGTATGGGCGTCAATAAGATCGGAAGA
>CANODD010000020.1 GCA_947564705.1 uncultured Dorea sp.
TAAATGGGCAGTTTTCACTAACTAACTAGGCCGTTTAACATAATGGGTCTTATCTATATATTGTAATTTTTCTGCCATATCCATATTTCCATACAGATAAATATAACTGTTGGAGGGGTGATAATATTTCTGATGGAAGGCCAGAAACTCTTCATAAGTCAGTTCCGGGATCACATCGGGATCGCCGCCCGACTCCACACCATAAGACGTATCAGGATACAGAGAGTTCATAATCTCCCTGTAGAGCACATCATCCGGTGAAGAAAAGGCACCCTTCATCTCATTGTAGACCACCCCGTTGATGGTCAGATCATCCTCAGCGGATTCCAGTTCGTAATGCCATCCCTCCTGCACCTTTTGATCTGGTACGGTATCTACAGAGTATTTACAAGGCATCTCAACCAGACCCGGAAACTTTTTAACGACAGGATCTGGATCTTGCTGGATGCCGTCTGCCTGGCATCCCTGGTGAGTATTACCACCTGTATCTATTTCGCTCCCTCGGAAACGTATAAGATGTGGCCCGCCGCTTTCGCATGCTTCGTAACCAATCTTGGAAGCATCGCCCTGGCGCAATATTTTCTCACCAGCATACAGCAGGATATGGAACGAAGAAACCTGATACTGCAGAAGAGCTACTATGAAGAACTGGAGCAGAACCAGACCGAGATCCGGCGGCTCCGCCATGATATGAATAACCACTTAAGCGCGATACAATCCCTGTTCCATTCCGGGAACCCGGAAGAAGCAGAGGCTTACATGAAGGAACTGGAGACCCAGATGAGCGCCCGCACACGCGTATTCTGCAAGAACAGCATCATCAACGCCGTCCTCAACGCCAAATACAATCTGGCACAGGAGCATAATATTGACTGCTTCTTCCACATTGACCTGGATAAGCTGATCGGAATCGACGCCATCAGCCTTTGCTGTCTCTTTTCCAACACTCTGGATAATGCCGTCGAAGCTTCCGTAAAGATTCCTGACCCGAAGGAACGGCGCCTGTCCGTAAAAGCCCGGGTGACTGAAAACGGTTATTTCACTTATGAGATTACAAACTCGAAGAAGAATACTGTCTTAGAACAAAAAGGAATTCTAAAATCCGATAAGGAAGATGCTGCCGCCCACGGATTCGGCCTTTCTAACGTGCGGGAAATGGTAGAAAAATATGACGGAACACTGGATATTTCCTATACAGAGGATACATTCACCGTTACGGTGCTGATCGGGAACGCCTGAAAGGGCGCTTATCGCTTCATCTCTTCTCTTATCCGTTTAAAATGAAAATTCGTAAGGGCGTCTGCCGCCTCCCTCTCTTTCCTGCGGCTTAGATAGACCGTCTTTCCATTACTCATCAGGAAAGCATTTCCGCTGTGCCTTACCACCTCATAAAGATTAACCACAACCCCCTTGGAACAGCAGCAGAAATACGGATATTCCAACAGACGTCTTTCTAATTCCGACTGTGAAATCCTTGTCCGGATATCTTCTCCTTTTTTATTGTAAATGGTCACAACATGATTATAATATTCCGTATAGACAACATTTTGCAAGATCACCTGCTGCCCGTCTGGCAGAACAATAAAACGGCCGGACTCATATTTCTTCCATTCAAGTCTTCGGAGCATGTTCACGACCTTCTGATCAGAAATTGGTTTTTGCAGATAGTATTGAGCACATACTTCATAGCTTTGACTCGCGAACTCATTGCTGAAGGTACAAAAAACCAGAGGAACCTCCCCGTCTTCCTCCCTGATGGCCCGGGCCGTCTCAATTCCGTCCATTCCTTCCATATAGATATCCAACAAGATCAGATCATACATCTGCGGCTCCCATGCCAAAAGGAACTCTTCACCGCTGCAAAAAGAGTCTATGTTGTTGATCGTAAAGCCAAGTTCGGATATGTGCTGTCCTATAAGCTCGGACAGATACTCCGTCTCCTGCCGGTCGTCATCTATCAGCGCAATCTTCATAATAATTTCTCCGTATATTTTTCATATTATATTCAGAAAATCAGAATTATGTCGTTTGAGTACGTTCATGATATCACAGAATTCTCTTTAAAACAATGCCGTCAAAAACCGTTTGAGTCAAAAAAATACCGTTTGAGATACAGATATTGAATTTGAATTTCTCTATTCTTTATAATTACAATCTGTATAACAGAGTGTAAAAGGAGACCCTATAATCATGAAAAAATTCCCAGGCATACCTGTGCTATTTCTGTCAGCATTCCTTGCGGCAGCCTTAATTCCGGCGGCAAACAAGGATTCTCTCGCCGCCCCGGACGATACCGAGATTCAAACTCCGGATGATTACGGAAGTCAGGATACTTCGGACTTTAACCTTCATTCCCTAAAAGACCCGTCCTCTGAAAAACAAGGCAGTACCATCCCCGAGATACAGGACCCTGCCGTTCCCGACGATTCGGACGATACTGTCTCCCTCGAAGCGCCGGCGGCTGATTTCGGCAGTTTTGATGACGCCGCCGCCTATTCAGAGGGTGATATCACCTATGAGACATCCGGCGATTATGTCCATACGATTTACGCTAACGGCCAGCCGCTTCTGATCGTGGCTTCCGAAGACATACAATATGCCAAATTATATATTGATTCCAACAGAAACGGCATTGGGGAGGACGAAGAAGAGCTCCGTTCCTTCATCGGCGATGGAAAGGTAAATGGAATATTTTATCGTGAAGGTTATGGATATTTTCTTACGAATTCAACGATATACGGAGGCTCCAAAGACGGATCATGCCAATACAATACCAGCATCACTCTCACCGGCGTTACCGATCCTTCCTATTCCTCCACATCCCCCTATACTGCCAAACTTATCTATGGCGGTAATGCAGCCGGCACATTCACGGGCAGTTCTCAAGTCGTTCTATCCGGCGGCAATGCCGGCTGGGTATTCGCAGGATCACGTGAAGGCAGCATCTATGGAGACACCTCCGTCCATATGAAGGGCGGCTGTGTGTTGAAAAACATGTACGGCGGCAGCGCATTTGGACAAATCAACGGGAACACGAGCATTCATGTAGAGGTCGGACAGGTAAATTCTGTCTATGGAGGAAATGAAAACTCCGGAGCGATCAGCGGAAATACAAACCTCACTTTTGAAGCCGGTACCGAAGCATTAGGCTGGATCTACGGCGGCGGAGCCGGCTATTCGGATTCGGCAATCACAGAAGTAAACGGAAGCACCAATATTACCATCAACGGCGGTACCTTTCATCATAACATCTATGGCGGCGGAGGCTTTAGAGGTGCGAAAGTCGGAAGCGCCAATATCGTCTTCAACAATGGAAACATAACCAACAGTTGGATCTACGGCGGCGGGGAAGAAGAGTCCTCCGTTACCGGCGAGACGTCTGTCACCGTCAATGGCGGCGCCGTCTACTCCGTCTGCGCCGCAGGCGCCGGCTTTAACAATACAACAGCAGAAGTCGGCAGCGCCCGAATCCGATTACTGGGAGGTACAGTCCAGCAGTTCTCGGCTCTTCCGAATGATATTTCTGCTATCCATGGCGATCTGTCTCTGGAATTATCAGGAAATACCTTTTCCGGAACAGAGTTATACCTTGGACAAGCCAAGAATCCTAATAAACTGCAGAATATTACCGTCACCTTAAAAGACGGGAAAGCCGCCCTCTTAAGGCTGCAGTCCCCGGCAGAACAATCCCTGTCAATCACACTTGAGAATGCCGATCTCTCAGACCTTGTGCTGCTTTCAGGAACCATCGGCGCCGGAACAAATGCGGCGCTTTCTTTCCGGAATTGCGGATCTGCAGAAGGCAGATGGGGAACTCTTATCCATACGGGATCCTCCTCGGATTACTTTACCGATATCGACAACCCGCTCCTTATCGGCTCCCACCTGAACGGGAATCAGTTCACTTCCATAATGATGGAAAACAGTTATATCAACTACTATGACGACTCGACCACAGACCAGGATAACAGCCTCAAAAATAGCGCTAAAAAGCTTGTAATCGACGGCGGCGCGCTAAGGGTGACCGGAAATATGCTCACCTGTATGCCCGAGACGGAGTTTCGCAATAACCCTCTGTTGATCCGCACAAGCAGTTACTATGAAGGGCTTCATTTTGACGCCAATCCTTCCGGAACCGCGAAGATTCAATGGATGAACAGCGACGGAACCGGCATCCCCCAAGAAGAGATGCACGATCATGGAATTGCGGAGACCCCGTCCGATGCGCCGGATACTGCCTTTGTCTCCGCATCATCCGATTACGCGATGAAGACAGAGAACGGGAGCCGCTCTGATTCCGACAACAACATTCTCTGGCAGGGAAAGGTCTGGTACACCGGCAGCGCCGACCGTCTCTGCAAGTGCCAAGTAGCCCTTTCATCCTTAGAAGAGACTATGTTTCCACTGCCGGAAGGAAGCGACGAGACCACCGTAGTCCTGCGGGATGTGGCTTCCGGCAGCACCAGTTTTTCCGATAACTGCCCGGTAATCGAACACAAAGGAACCGTGATCCGCTTCACCTACACCATCATCCCTGAGGGTACAACGATTCCTGACGCCACGCTCAATGAGAATAATCTGACTGTCGGCAGCGCCGGCGCCGTCCGCATCAAAGTATCTCAGAACCTGAACGGCAAGACCGCCGACTACGAAACTGACGTACGGATTATCCGTACGCCCGAATCGGACAGCTTTACCTACACGAAAGGTCTGGCGGATGAGCTTCCCCTCTCCTTTTATGGAAACGGGATTCCCTTCGAGCAACAGGCTTCCTATATCTGGGATGATGGGAAACATCAATATGTGGACATCGACAACTATACTATAACACCGGAAAATGATTCTCTGCAGTTCCTTCTCAAACAGGAATACTTGAATTCTCTGGAATTCGGCGAATATCGCTTCCATACCAGCGCACATATTTCAAAAGACGGCGGCGGCTGGAGCTCGTATGATTATCATTTTACGGTAAAGATCGTTCCTCCCGTAGAAGTTACGAATCCGGTGATCGAGCTTACGCCCGGAAGCTTCCACTACGACGGAGCTGAAAAAGAACCTTCGGTAATTGTAAAAAACGGCAGTACCATAATACCTTCCGATGAATACACCGTCAGTTATCAGAACAATCTGAATGTCGGTACGGCCTCCGTTACCATTACAGACAATCCCGGCGGACACTATATTGTCAGCGGAAAGACGGAATTTGACATCATCAATGACTATCAGCCGGTCAACGGCGTAGACTATACCACCTCTCTGAACGAATACGGATGGACGAACAGCGACTTCGTGATCACGGCAAAGAAGGGCTATCTGCTCTCAACCGGTAACACACTGAAAGACCAATGGGTGGAAACTCTGTATGGAGCTGAAGGAGACGGAACAGCCTCCGGCGGTACACTGTCCTTCTATGTCAGGAATATGACGACCAAAGAGATCTCCCTCATAGTCAGGGAAGAATACAAAATCGACAGAACGGCTCCGGAACAATATGATATTACCTTTAACGAGAACTCCGTCAAGAAACTTCTCCATGAGATCACCTTCGGTCTGTTCTTTTCCAACTCGGTCAAGGTTCAGATCACGGCGAAAGACCGCTTAAGCGGTATCGGACAGATCTCTTATTTCCTGTCCGAGACGGTTCTGACCGAAGATCAGGTACAAAGCCTTACTGACTGGACAGAGGGCGACAGCTTTTCCATCCCTCCGGCAGACGAAGAGAAATTTATCGTCTATGCAAAAGTATCCGACCGGGCGGGCAATACGATATGCTTTGCCTCCGACGGCGCCGAATTTGACCTGACTCCTCCTGTTATCACAGGCGTAACAGACGGCAGCGTCTATTATACCACCCAGATCGCATCCGCGGCAGACCGACACCTTGATACCGTCTCCTTAAACGGCGCTTCCGCTTCTGAGAAAATCCGCCTTCCCGGCAATACGGATGTCTCCTATGTGATCGAGGCTTCCGACAAGGCAGGCAGCAAGACAGTCGTGATTATCCGGATGAAAACCATCCAAAGTCTTGCGGATTCCATAAGCGGACTGACAGAAGAACAGGTTACCTCCGATGACAAAGAGACTCTGACTGGCATCCAGACGATAGACACGACAAATGCAACGCCGGAAGAAAAGGCCGAACTGCAGCCGATTCAGGATACCGCCCGCCATCTTCTCTCCATCATTGAAGATGCGCAAAATACGCTCATAAAAGCCGGGCAAACCACTGGCGGCATATCCAAAGATACCGTAAAATTAACGGACAAGGAGACTCTGGAAGCAGCAAAAACATCCCTTGAAACGGCCCTTAAGGAACATGGAGGCAACTACACCTCCGACGAAAAGCAGACCATTGAGGCAGAACTTCTCCGTATCACTCTGGCGCTTGAGAGCATTGAACATGCCCAGACGGCAATCGATTCGATCACGAAACTACCGGATGCAGAAGATGTAAGCCCGGATGATACGAACACAGAAAATGCGGCAAAGGAAGCGCTAGCGCTCTTCGAATCCCTGACAGAACATGAAAAATCTCTGGTAGACACCACGAAACTTGAGCTGGTTCTTGCCGCATTGACAGATTATAAACTTCTGGAAGGAGACGGAAGCCAATGGAACAAGGGAGAAGACGGATGCATAACCTTCAAGGCAAACGGTCCTGTCTACAAATTTACAGGCGTTCTGGTCGATGAAAAAGCCGTAGATAAAAGCAGCTACACCGTAACAGCCGGAAGCACGATCATTACATTTACGGAAAGTTACCTGAGCAGCCTTTCCGTCGGTAAACATAAGCTCACCGTACTTTACTTAGACGGCGATACCTCCGGCATGTTTGAAATCAGCAAAAGCGCTTCCGGCTCCGGGAACACAGGAGGAGATCCCGGCCAAAATAATCCGGAGAATCCTTCGGATAACGATAACCCCGTGAAACCCTCAGACGGCAATCATTCCGAACCGCCATCCGATATGGACAAAATCCGTACCACTGCAGAGGACAATAATACCGCTACACCCCAAACCGGCGATACCTGCCATCTTCCGTTGTGGTTACTGCTTTTATTCTTGTCAGGAAGCGGTATCCTGATAATTCGAAAAAAATATGCTTTGCCTGATGCTTAGGGACTGTAAAGGGCAGTCAGCGAGATCTCCTCTCCTGACTGCCCTTTACATTTACCGACGGAACCCCTTACCCTCTCCTGCGCCTAATCTTCGGCTCTGAAATCTTTCAGCGATCCTACGGAATACTTCTCTCCTACATTCTGATAATCACGAACCATTTTGCAGAAATATATTCCATCTTATGAACCTCACACCACAGCTTCAATCAATATCTTACCCCTAATCCTGATCTCTTTTACACCGATTTCTTTCTTCTTATTAAAATTGAAACTGAGCATGTATCCTTTTGTCAAATGAAAGTAATCCAGATAATCCGACAGTTGTTTCTCTCCACGCTCATTATAAGCATTTCCGCGCCATATTTTCAGCTCTATTACCGACTGTTCTCCCCGATAATATATGACCAGATCCATACGCTCATTATTCCTGGTTCGAGACTCCACGCTATAATTTCCTATTCCATTAATAATCGGTTTAAGGAACAAAAGAAAATAACGTCTGCCTGCCTCTTCATAAAAAGTTTCATCCTGATCCCCATATAGATAATCAAAAGTTTCTACAAATTTTTCAAGAATTTTTCTGATATTCAGATACCCGTCAATTATAAACTGGTTCTTCTCCTGTACTCCTGCCTTATACAATTCACTTGAAGTAAATTCCTCGGAGATAAAATAATTATAGAGCACCGATTCAAATATCTGATTAAAGATTACCGCCGTATCCTTGTCGTTTCTGATAAATCCAAACATAACGGCATCTTTCATATAATCACTCGTAGCAGAATATGGAATCGGTTTACCGGTAAAGAGAAGCTCATACAGTACCGTCCTCAGCTTTGGATAAAGTTTTAATTTTCTTATCATAGACTGATAAAGGGTGTTATCTTCCTTTACAATCATTCTTTCGGCCTCATAAAAACCTTCTCTTGTCCATACGCTGCTCTTATCCGGAAATTCCGTACTTCCTGCAATCTCTTCATCCATATATTTACACAGACCCGAAACAAGATACGGATATCCTGCCGTATGATCATAAATCAGATTGGCTATTTCCCTAATATCCATCCCCGTATGATAATCTGCTTCGTATTCCGATAACATTCCGGCAATATCCTCCGCCGAAAAACTCATATCCACATTAAATTTTGCAGCAATGTTCCATGGACTATTTTCCGCCCGATCTCCATCAGATCTGATTTTTCTCTTCATGCTGCGCACATCATAAACCCCGGCAAGAATTACGGATTGAAAAACCGGTATCCGTCTTCTTTTCAAATAACAGGCCCGAAGCTGCGCAAGAAAATCTACAAATACCTGATCGTTTGAAGCCGTGTCCACCTCGTCGATCATTAAAACAATTTTCCTTGATGCTTTCCCGCACCAAGATTTCAGAACTTTAAAAAGTGTCTGGAGAGAAATTACAGGTTCCGTTTTCTGTGCAAATCCTGCAAGCCTCTTTTCAATACCATCCGGAAATTTTTCAACCATATCCAACAACTCTTCAGAGAAAGCCGCGACAAAAGCCTGCTCACTTTCAAACGACGATGAACTCATCGTCTGAAAGTCCATATTGATAACCTCATAATCCGTCTTCAGATAATCAGAAAGCGCCGTCAATGTGGTCGTCTTACCAAATTGTCTGGCTCTGTTCATAGTAAAATACATCCCGGCGTCTATCATATTCTTAATCTCTTCCAGACGCCCGGATATATCCACCATATAATTCTCTTCCGGTTCACAACAGCCTGCAATATTAAAAATCTTTGCCATTTGCCCTCTCCTTTCTGGAAAACTGCTATTCTCTGTTAACACAGATCATCTGTACCGAATACTCACTTCTTCCCCGGAAATTCCTTTTCTATATATCGATGCTCTTTTACCGAAAGCAGCTTATCTCCCTCAAAGTCAAGCTCAACAATGAAGGGCATCCAATCTATAATACGAAGATAATCCCTGCACCCAAACTCCGGACGATAGAAATTCAGAACTGTGCTCAGAGCCGTTCCATGTGTACCGATCACGATTTTTCTGCCTTTATTTTCCGCCAATATCTCTCCAAGCGCCGCAATATTCCTCTTCTGCACCATATTGATGGACTCTCCGTCTTCCTCATGATAATCATGATCCGCCCATCTCTTTTCAAACATTTCATGAGTGTTGCCATGAAACCCTTTCTCCCTCTCGCGCAACCTCTCATCCGTGATGATTTCCTTCCCATAGAAAGCGGCCGTGTCTGCAATCGTATCATGGCTTCTCTTATACGGACTGCAGTAAAATACATCGATCTCTTTATCCTTCAGGAAGTCCAATACAATCTTAGAATCCTGCTTCCCTTCGGCAGTCAGAGGTCTGGTTCTCTCATCCTCCCACATATATTCCGGTTGTGCATGACGTACAAAATACACTAGCGTTGCCAATCCTAAACTCCCCTTTCCGAAATTCAATACATGCATCAAAGAAACTGTGTATCTAAACAATCCTCGAAAACAAGCCTTTCATAATATTTCTTTGTAATCTTACTATAACAGAAAACCAACCATCAGACAATTAGATATATAAAATTGCCGCTTCACGATTCTTCGATCGTCAAAGCGGCAACCCCTGTTGATTACTTTTCAATACATTGTGTGAAATATTTCAGACTTTTTAAAATTTCCCTCCGGCCCCGCCATGCTGCCTGCCGGAAGACGACTTATGCGTAGTAGAACCTCTTGAACTGCCGGAGCTGCTCAAACTGCTTGAACTGGTCTTCGGTTCTTCTTTCGGCCTCTCCCTGCGGTCAACCGTCTTATACAAAAACAGATCATTCTTTACCGTCAGATTCAGGCTCCCTTTCTTAACATAGCCGCTCGCCTCTGTCTGAGTATAGACAGACTTCAGCTTACATCTCATAATTCCTGTAACAATCAAAGCTATCACAAATCCTACGAGGAGCGCAAATACAAAATAAACGAAAAGTTCTAAGGGGTCCTTCGGAAGATTATCTGCATCGTACGGTTCTCCCGTCTTCGCCTGCGTTATGTAATCATCGCACATGTCGGCAAAGACCGTAAACGCCCATTCATAATCTCCTTCACTTAAATCATTTATTATCATATCGGATATATACGCAAGTCCCGCGTCTGTAAACGCCGTGATTCCAAAACCTGACGTCGACATCCACCAGTCTCTCTCCTCCATGCTTATGAGAAACAGAATCCCGTCTTTTTCTTCGCCGAAACCATAACCGTTCCTATCATAAAAATCATCGGCGTATTCCATAGCCGTCGCCCCGTCCAGGGAATTGACCGTAACCACTGCGACGTCCACTTGCTGCCGTTCGCTGATCTCATCCAGTTTATCCTGCAGTTCCTTTCCTTCGCTGTCTGTAAGCAGCCCTGCTTCATCTACAAACCTTGACAAATCGCTCTCGGCAAATGCCGGAAGCGCCGTCAGTACAGACAAAAGCAATACCAAAAATATCGTAGATAATTTCTTTTTCATCATCCGCATCCTCCTTACAGCAGCCACATCAAGCATAAAGCTGCATAAATCGCACCGCCTATCGCGCCTGTCAGCCCAAACAGCCACTTTTTATACGCACTCTTATCAAGCGGCAGATCCCCCGCCATCTTACCGGTCTGTCCATTCATGGCAAAGAGATAGTTCTGTCCCTTCCAGGTCGTATTTAGAATCCAGACGGGAAAAAGGGCATATTTTACTTTTCTGTTTTTCAATTGGATACTGCCGTTCTCCTTCGTGACGGTGACATAGCCCTTCACCGTCGCGTCAAAAGCCTTCTGCGCACTCTTCCGGATCCGGGAATTGGCACGTTTCGCGCTCTCTTTGGCGTCTACGTCATATTTATCCGCAAGAAAGCCGGCAAGATAAGCAGTCTGAAATTCCTTTACCTTAGAAAGATCAAAAGGCTCAAGGGAATCCATCAGATCATCCGGCATTTTCTTAGAACCGTCAACCGGGATTTTCTCGAAGCCAAGGGTTCCGGCTCTGGTTACCGAGAAGAAACTAGTCTCTGTATAATCATATTTACTGTCGCTCCATCTTCGGATTTTGGTCGCTTTATAACGCATGTTTACCTCGGCGCCGGCATCAAACAGCCAGAACGGAACATACACGCCCTTCACTTCGTCAATATGATTTTGATCTTTAAACACCTTCGGAAGCAGACGCTTACCCTCATAATGCTTCACAAGGGCTTCCTTCGCCGCCTTTTTATCCAACTTAAACGGAATCACGTAATCCGGTTTCAGCGTTCCCGAGAACTGTCCCATCATTACAACCGGATTCCCGCAGAAGGGACAGGATGTCGCCGCCGTGTTCTCGTCACACGTTATCTCACCGCCGCAGGATTGGCATACATAGGAGCGCAGAGCGCTTGTCTCGTCCTCCTGCCACTCGCTTCCTACATCCGACTGCCATTTCATGTCGTCCTTCCGGTCATTCTTCAGTTCACTGTCATAGCTTGCCAGTGTTTCTATATCAAACTTCGTGTCGCAGTAAGGACACTTCATTTTTTGCGTCGTACTGTCAAAGGCAATGGCGCCGCCGCAGCACGGACATTTATATTCTTGCATTTCCGCCATCTGATTTCTCCTTTTATCGTTCTGCCTGTTAGATGCACTCACGGCTCTAAGCAATTAATTTCCCTATTACCGCTACCTTTTATCGTTTTCGTCAAATATATCACCGCATTCCGGGCAGAATCTCGGCGGATGTGCAGGATCCTCCGGTTCCCATCCACATTTATCGCACCGGTATAGCGGTACTCCTTCCGGCTTCTTCGCCCCACAGTTCTGGCAGAACTTTCCTTTATTCACCGTCCCGCAGGTGCAGGTCCATCCGCCGCTGTCCATAGGTCTTGCCGATCCGCATTCGGTGCAGAACCTGCCTGTCGCAACCGCCCCGCAGGAACACTTCCACGTGCTGGCTGTGTTTGTCTGCCGCATGGTCCCCTGTTGCTGCTGCACCGCCTGATATCCTGACTCCTGCTGCCGCTGTCCCATGGCAAACAAGTCCTGTGCATTCACGCCGCCTGCGTTCATAGCCATTCCCATACCCATAAAGCCTGTCATGGCGCCTGCAGAATTGGACGCCGCCCCTTTCATGGCGTCAGCCTGAGCGCCCACCAATGTCGCTCCAGCCATATTCGGGTTCTGAAAAACAGCCGTGCGCTGGATCTGCTTGATCATTTCCGCGTCTTCGTCCGGCAAAGTGACGGAGCCAAGAGCAATGCTGACCACCTTAAGCCCCCGCAGCTCTCCCCACTTTGCCGAGAGCGCATGGTTCATCGCTTCTTCCAGCTCCGTATTATGAGAAACGATCTGGTTCGGGCGCAGCTCCAGATCAGACAGCCTGCCGAACGCAGGCTGCAGCGCGCTGATGAATTCCGATTTCAACTGACTGTCCAGTTCATCACGCGTATAATCCTGTTCCACATTGCCGCAGACATTGGTATAAAATAACAGAGGATCAACGATTTTATAAGAATAAACCCCCGAACAACGGACAGAAACATCCACGTCTAAGCCAATCCTGGAATCCACCACCCGGAAAGGAATCGGATTCGGCGTTCCAAATTTATTGTCTATCAATTCCTTCGTATTAAAATAGTACACCCTTTGATCCTTACCGGTATCGCCTCCAAAAGTAAACCGCTTACCGATTGTCCGGAACGTTTCTTTGATACCCGTCCCGAGATTTCCTGTAAAAATGCTTGGTTCCGTAGACGCGTCATACCTAAATTCTCCTGGTTCCGCGCACACCTCCACAACTTTCCCTTGTTCTACGATGATCATACACTGACCGTCGGCCACGGCGATCACACTGCCGTTAGAAATGATATTGTCATTTCCTTTCTTGTTGGATGATCGGGCGTTGGTACGTTTCTTGCCCTTCGTAACCATAACGTCCTTCTCCATCGCTTCACAGCAGAAAAACTCCTTCCATTGATCCGCAAGTGTTCCGCCTAACGCTCCCATTCCTGCTTTTATAAGTCCCATAGCAAAAACTCCTTTCTTTAAAATAAATATAGTATACTATAATAATCTATAAAAATGAACGGTTTGACACGAATCGGCAAAAACCGCATCGAATCGACCATTATCTCAAAGCGACACGCTCAAAACGAACTGTCCCCCTTTGACCTTAAAATCATAGACGCCTCCATATTGCTCTACAATGGCACAAATACTTCGTACGCCAAGCCCATGTCCCGTTTCGCCGGCAATCGGGATTCCGCGGTCAAACAAAACCTCTTCATCGCAGGAATTAGCGATCTGCAAAAAGATTTTCTCGTTTTTTTCACGTATAATAATCTTAATCATACCAAATAATCCTTTTTCCTTCTGCCTCTGGCAGGCATGTAATGCGTTCTCCAACGCATTACACAGCAACACGCACAGATCGCTCTCGGATACAGGGATATTCCTGGATATCTCCGCCCTTACTTCTATCGGAATATCAAAATCTCCGGCCCGCCCTACAAAAGCAGATAAAATCAGATTCGCTACTTCATTCTGGCAATAGACCGTTACCTGGTTTCCCTCAATTCCCGAACAGATCTCACCGATATATTCCCGGGCCTGTCCATATTTCCCATTTTCGATACAGGATAATAGAAAAAGCATATGGTGGCGCAGGTCATGGCGATAAATTCTCGTTTTCTGTTGTGATTCCCTCAAAGTTTCAATTTCACGGACGGCTTGTAAAATCTGCAGGTTCAGGCACTTCTGTATCTCTTCAAGCCGGCTGCGCGTCCACTCTTCGGCCGAAATACGAAACACAAACATCAGATACGCCACGCTGCATACAAAGGGCATAAATTCTAATACCGCCATGTTGCCGCTCATAAGCAGTTCCGTATAAATACGCGTCGCGTAATCGAAACCATAATATAACGCCGGTATCAAACCAAACTGTATCTGTACCGAAGCCGGATATTGTGAAACAGAACGCACAGACGGCGCTATAAACCACATCAAGACCAGTAAAAGCGGCAATGTTACAATAAGTTCCACAGTATCCTGCAAAATAGCGCCTCCCGGAAATACAGCCACAGCTAATAACGCTATCCAGCGGCGGAGCTGACAACAAAGATACGCGGTCAGAACCGAGATCGTCGGCCAGAGACATCTTTTATTAAGAATACAAAGCGCCGCCGCAAGAGGAACATGTGTGATCAGCGGATACAGACGGCTCGCCATGGATGCGCCGCCTTCAAAATAAACTACTCCTTGAAATATCAGAATCACTGCCATGCTGCCCGCCATGAACAAACGTCTTCGTCGTGTCCAGAGAATATCGCAGAATGCTGTAGATAATCCCATTCCAAAAACAGTCACAACAATAAAATTAAACAGACAAACTATCCTCATATTACAACGACCTCTTTGCTGCATAATTCGTATTCCAGATACCGTCTTTTGATTATCATGATATATCCTTATTCCCTTTCATCGTTGGAACCAAATAGCGACACTTGACATAATTATTGATTCTAATTAATATAACATTATATGACATGATACAATAAAATTCGTCTTGTCCACTGCCGTCGGCGCAAAATGTAGTCGAATCTGCGCGAATGGTAATATGTAATTTTTTAACGGAGTGTATACATATGAAAATACAACAAAGATTTATAATGGCGCTCGCAGCGTCGATGATGTGTTTCTTTTTTATGATATCTGTGGCAAAAGCGGACGATCTGCCCGAAGAAGCGCCCTTATTTAACGCAGTCATAAAGTATTCTCCTCAAGGATATGTTGTAAAAGGTACATTTACGGAATTCCCGCACGATATCAGTCGTGCCGAGACCCTCTATTCACTGGACGGGACGGTCTACCAGACCTCCGGAGAGGAATGGAATATAACGAATTGGAGCGACGGTTCCTGGACCGAATGGGAGGAGGCTGATCTGGAAAAATTCCAGAACCAGACCTGTCTCCATTCCAACAGCGAACCACTGAAAAGCTACCTTCAAGGGAAACTGGATCATTTCTATGTGAAACTGCGCCTCACCAGAGAAAACGGAACCACCTATGAGACACAAAGCGCAGTCATAGACAGAGGCAGCCCCGGTCCGGTTCCGGAGGATTTGACTCCTATCGCAAGTTTCGATTCTTCCATACGTGTCTGCACATTTCGGCCCTTCTCCTATTACGGCAGATACCAGATTACCGTGAGTGAAGATACCACACCGGAGGAAATCTCCGCACTTTTACCGGATACGCTTCCGATCAAAGTCGATCTTCAAAGAGGAATCGACCATGTGACGGACGGTATTGCAGACTGTCCCGTCACATGGAAACCTTTGACGGCTCTTTCGCTTACCGCCCAAGAGAGCGTGACCATCCAGGATGCGGCAGAAGAAATCGTGGTTCCCGGCGGTACGATGCTGAATACTCCCCTTGGAAACTTTCAGCTGAATGAAGCATTGCGAATAAACCTGGAAGGCCTTACGGATGAAGTGAGGCTGGTCTTGAATGTCATAGAAAAAGGCAGCCGCCCAACAGGCGCATTATCATGCGATTACAACGGACTCAGCATGGCCTTTCACCTAAAACCCACGGGAGCTACGGCTATCCGGGCATATACCCTGGCTGAGGGAGCGGCTGAATGGACGGAACTTCCGGATCTCCCCCTGCTTGATTCGGTCAATGCCCAGCCTTCTACTCCTAGCAGCGGTTATACCTATGTGCTGGACAATACACATGAACTATACCGGTCTTATATGGATGCCTGCAGCGAAGGACGAGAACCTTCCCCCTTCTATATCGGAATTAAAATCGAAGGCGGCGTTTATAACGGTCAGGAACTTATACTCCCATGGCCAAGTACCTATGACCGTCCTCTTGAGCTGCCGAAGCTTGGGGGCTCCGGAGGAAATGAGGATAATGCCGGCGCCGCCAATAAGGGCGACGGCACTTCGGAGGGGCAGCGGCCTAATCTGCCGAACTCGCCAAACTCCGGCGTATCCGGCAACTCCGATGCGTCCGGCAGCTCCGATGCGTCCGGCAGCTCCGATAAAAATAAAGACGACGGCTCCTCGAAAGAGCAATTGCCAAACTTGCCAACTCCCAATGCGTCCGACAACTCCGGCAGCTCCGACGACAATAAGAGCCACAATACCTTGGAAGGGCAGCAACCCGATTTGCCAAACCCAGGTGAATCCGACAACTCCGGCAATTCTGGCAGCAGTAAAAGCAACGGTCCCCCGGATGGGCAGCGACTCGACCTGCCTGAGAATCCCGAAGAGAACCCCGGCCTTATTCATTCACAGAACCAGAACAGCGCCCGCAAAACCGGCAGCTCCGACACCTCCGCACGCACTGCCATGGCAGCACATACCACAGCAGACATGACCGTCGAAGGGCGATATCCGGCCGCAGGTTCCCAGGAAAACACAGGCATGGACAACCGTACAAAAAACATCGTACCGACACCCGCCTTTGCAGCTTCGGTCCCGTCCGATACAGAAGAAACATCCGGACTTTCTACAGAAAACGACAGCCGCGGACTGCTTCTCCTAATACTTACAATCATATTCGCGAGCCTCTGTTTCATCTGGTATCTCTACTACCGCAGCCGCCGAAGGGCTAGTACACCATCCCGTAATTAACAGTGAATTACTAGTGTGCTGAGGAACCGCTATTTCCCGAATGAATTCGGACACTCCCTATACATTCCGCGGAAATTCCATTGTAAATTTCGTACCTTTTCCTACGGCGGAGCAGACGCTGATTGTTCCGCCCAGTTCCTTCACAATGCCGTATACGATGTATAGTCCCAATCCGGTTCCGGTTCCTTTATTATCCTTTCCGACATAAAACCGCCGAAAAATATGCGACAATTCCTCCTGTGGAATTCCGCGGCCCGTATCCTCAACGGCAACGCAGACCCTGCCGCTTTCAATCCGTGCGGATACCGTAATACTTCCGTTACAGGGCGTCGCCCTGAGGGCATTGTAAATAAGGTTTTCGAAAAGTATATGAATCTTTTCCGGCTGCGCCGTCAGAAACGCCTCTTGTTTCGGAATCTCCGTGAAAAAATATACCGATCTGACTTCAGCCTCTCCATGATAAGTATCATAAACCTCCGAAAGTATCTCCTGCACAGACATCCGAACCGGTTCCCCCTCTATTCTATCCAACGCATTAATGGCAGAAAGCCCCTGAAGGCGACGCGCCATTTCCTGCTGCCTGGCTTCCGCCTGGTCAAGATATCCCCGCAGTTCTACATCCACTCCCACCCCGCTCCTTTTGATGGCATTGATGAAAGACTGGGTGGCGAACACCGGCGCTTTCAGGTCATGCGCCATGTCGGAAAAGAACGCCTTACGCTCATTCAGAAGCTGCGTAACTTCTTCCGTACGTTTCTTTACCTGCTCCTCCAGATGATGGGTGAGCATATTATTTTCCCTGAGAATCCGGCGACTGCGCAATACCATCATAACGCCGAACAATAGCACCAATAAAAGACCGCACCATTCGAACTGCCAGAAAAACCGAATCGGCTCGAACCTGTTGGAAAACACAAGATTGGTAAACAGCCCCACCCCAAACACAACACAGCCCGTCAGCGTATAATGGCTCTCCAGGCTTTGTGCCTTTACACCCGGCAGTATGAAATAAGCAGAACAGCAAAAGGTAAAAATGTAATAAAGGTCCGTCAGTCTGCCATGTACAAAAACCGCCCAGGGCAAGAACGGAATGAGCAGACAAAGCGCCAGGAGAACCAACGGCGCCACAAGCAGCGCCGGACACATCACTTTAAAGACTCTGCCACGTTCGGCGCCGGACGCAAGAACGGTAAGCCGCACCACACAGAAGCACAGACAATACAATGCTGCAGCCTGTACCAGAAACCAATACCGCGCTGCAGCCATAGAAAAAAAGAACACAAAGTACCGGAACATATAGAGCGCGTAACTGCAGCACAGCAATCCAAACCAACGGCTTAAGCTCCCGCCTGTCCGCCACAGAAAAAGCGTGAATGCCGCCAACGCCAGCGGAAGAAGAAAAGCCATGGCATAAGCAAAACTTCGCACGCTTTCCATTCTGCGGACCGTCTCCTCCCTGCCCAAAGCAGGCGGAAAATACATTCCACTGTAGTATCCCTGTTCCGACGACGTCTCCACGGTCAACACATTTTTGCCGGACTTCAGCATGAATGTAATCCGTCCGTCTCCCATACCACCGGCAAGCCGTTCTTCTCCCAGGAAAATCCCATATTCCAAAGCCAGCCGAGGAAATTCCACAGATATAATCTGCGGTTCTCCGTCGTAACGCAGAGTCATCTTGTAGCGCGCATGCCCGTGAGGCGATACCGACAGATCTCTACGTTGATGAGTGCTTTGCAAATAAGGCAACCACAATGAAGAGAATC
>CANODD010000021.1 GCA_947564705.1 uncultured Dorea sp.
GCCAGCACAATATTATAATTATACATATACTCTCCCCTAAGTATTCTGGGAAACTCCTTGGCATACTCCGGATGAAGTTCTCCCAGCGCCGTAAGCATCGCCCGCCAGTCTTCGTCTCTTAGATACTTCTTATGATGTGCCTCAATATTCGGTTCATATGCCATTGGATATGGCAGTACGGCATCTACGCCATTATTGATTAACCGCATCATATCGTCATCATCCAACGCCAAAAGCCTCCGATACTGGAACAGTCCGTAATATCCGTAGCTATTGCTTTCTGTTTCCATGCAAAGTTTATTTCTCCAAAGCCAATACAATCCTGTCAGCTCACAGTAATTCCCGTTTTTTTCGGAGATCTCTTCCCCACTGCAATCAAGAATATCCGCCAGACGCTCCCCGCACAAAGCGGCTCCTACCTGTATCGGTATGAGCCAGGAAGGAAGATTGTAACGCCCGTTTAACGGCTTGTCCTTATAAGACTTTGCCATATACACCTCCGCATCCGCCCTTCGGCAGCCGACAGGAAGCGCCGACAACGGCAGATACTCCCTCCCGGAAGAATAATAGTAACTCATCAACTCTGCCAGACGCTGAGAATCTATTCTTACAAAATGGTGTAGTCCGTGCAATCCAAGCATTTTTTCCACATCAGGCATCGCATTTTCGGGAGTCGCGATCAGGACTTCAACATTATTTTTCTGTTCCCCTGATAGCCCTCTGGTAAATGTCTCTGTCTCTATAACCGGAACACCGGCCAGACTTGAAGCATTATTTCCCCTTTCCGATACAAGAAAACAACGGACATCCCTGCCGGGGCAGCTGCTGCCTATTGCTTTATAAACACTAAGTGCTATTCCCTGTGCACCGTATATTACTAAATCCATAAAAATTCTCCCATCATTCCTATACGACGGATTATTACATATCAGATGACGCTTTTCTCCACTCCGGATTTACATTATGGATAAACTCCTCCGTAAGCCATCTGATCTTTCTCTCCTCTGCCCCCATAGATACCGCAAAATCCCTCATCTGCATTGCTGTCTTTTCACGGCTGTTTGCAATCAGGAGCAGATCATACTTTCCGTTCCACTCCCTGATGTTCTCCGGAGATAGGACTATATATCCTGAATTACAGTAGCTTTCCCAGTTCGCATCGATCATCGCAATAATCCTGAGTCCTTTCTGGTATTTGTAATACTCATACAGATTTCTCCCCATCACTCCCGCGCCATAGATAATGATTCTGCTGCCCTGTAAAATCCTGCCATACGGCGGAAACTTACTTTTTTCCAGAACAGAATACTGATGAAGCAGGCAATAGACCTTCTCATACTGTATAAGCTGGAAATTAAGCTGCTCCTCCGCCCCGCATCCTTTCCATACAGTCCGCAGACTCCCACTCAAAACATCCAATCCTGCCATACCTGATCTTGAAGCAGTCTTCGTCATAGAATCCCTATGCTGCACATAATGATACGCGCATATATCTGTTACACAGATCTTTTCTGCCTTCATAACACTCGGATATACGGCTAACACATCTTCTCCCATGCTTACGGCATCATCAATCTGCATTTCTACCGATTCCATAATTCTACGATGAACCAATTTATTCCAGAGATGAGGCTGCAATCCATACTCAAAAAACTCTCCGGAATAAATAAGGCCCGGCAAAATATCCTCTCTGTTATAACATCCGGGCTGAATATGATTAAAAATCTGGATCCTGCTCTGTCCAATATCATGGAAATGCCCTGCCGCAACAATATCTGCACCGGATTCTCCCTGCATTCCCATCATTTTTTCAAAATAATCCTCTTCTATCCAGTCGTCGCCGTCTACCCACCCGATAAATTCTCCTTTTGCCCTGCGCACGCCCTCTTTTCTGGCGCTGACCAGACCGCCGTTTTCCTTATGTATTACCACAACTCGTGAATCCTTTTGCCGGTATCTCTCACATATCTCCGAACAGCCGTCCGTCGATCCGTCGTCTACCAATACGATCTCCATATCTGTATACGTCTGATTACAAATACTGTTCACACACATATCCAGATATCGCCCGACATTATATATGGGCACTATAACGCTAAGCATTCATTGTCTCCTTTATTCTCTTCATCAAATCTGCTATTTCCCATATATCAGCCGACAACTTCGCCTGTAACAAATCCGTAATCCTCCGTTCATTCTGTACCAGGCTGACAACAACCGCATCAACTTGCTTTAATTCCTCTTCCGGCGAATATACCGGAATCTGTTCATTTAAAAAAGCCGCGTTAATATCGATAAAATAAGAAACCTCAAACTTGTCCGCATCAAGTTCTTCATAAAGTCGTTTTCCTAAACCGGTGACTCCATAAACTGCTATTTTCTGATAACCCTCTTGCCTTAAACTTTCAGATACATGTACGCCATAGTTTTTCAGCGAAAGCCACATATCATAGACAAAAGATATCCGCTGAAATTTCCCCATAAGAGACAGCCGTGTCTCTGTCAGATTCCGGACAGTCTCCTCTAATATATTGATATCTTCTTTGGAAAACGTCTGACTGTCTCTTATAATTTCTAAAACCTCCGACTCTGAGCGATGCATTTCCAACGTTCTAAGGGATGCATTACCGTCCTCCACAACATGTTCAAAAAGTATCTCGTCATTCAATGCAAATGTTTTCCCCTCATTCATCATACAGAGCCAGAGCATCCAGTCATCCGCTCCATTATTCTTCAATATATTTGTCTTCCAGATATCTGAAACGGCTTCCTTTTTCATCAAGACCTGCCCGGGTGATATGATCGAATCTCCCTTCTGCAGCATATACTCTTTGCATATACTTTCCGCAAATGGCCTTGTCAGATTATAAAAAGGCTTTTTCTCATGAATCGCCCTGCATACGACGGCGTCATGATCACCAATCCTATTGATCTGGCTCTTCAGATACTCCGGGTCAATCCTATCATCCTGATCCAGAAGCAGAATATAACTTCCCCTGCTGCATTCTATACCCTTGATGCGGGCGCTTTGTACACCACGGTTTACTTCCGTATTCAAGACCACTATGTCCATACATTCTGAGATATATCTCTGTTCCAGAGGATCCTCCGGCGCGTCGTTTACCAGCAAAAGTTCTATATCCATTCCCTCTTCTGCACATTTCCAACACTCTTCTAACTGACGTATCAATGCATTTATATATTTTTTACCATAATATACAGGCACTACAACACTGACTGTACACATATCTATCCCTCTTCGTCCGTCCTTCCGGCAATTCTTGCCCGTCCTTGCATACTCCAACTTGCATAAAGACTCCAAATAATTTTCGCTGTTAAGATATCCTCTCTGTTAAAATATTCTCTCTATTAAGAAATCCTCTCTATAACCTGATCTAAATACTCTTTATCATTTACCGCAGAAATCTCTGCCGGCGGCAGTTGAGAGACATATCTGTCCGGAATCGGTACGCGTTTTTCTGCTCCGACACGATACCACTCATAGTCCATGTCAATCTGCCCTATATCGATTGCCTGATAGCCTTTCTGCATCAGATCATACACCAGCAAATTCGATACCGCCCCAAGCACAATCAACATCAGGCAATTCTTTTCCACTTTGGACACGGCGTCCAGCACCTTCTCATATTTATCGAACACATTACTCGTAGGACACAGGATTCTCCGCAAAGACCTGGCGTTGGCAAACAGGTCGTTCCCATATCCTGCCCTCGTCTTATCTCCCTCTACGATAACTACATCCCGCTGTTCCCATATTCTTTTCACCAGCATAACCCTCTTCCCCGTGTCTTCACGGTTCTTATAGGGAAAATAGCTCTTAAACATGTATGCGTCGTAATATACCCTGTCCTTTTCCAGTACGGACATATGAAACTTCCGGACCTCATCATTCATATACAAGCGGATACCGTCCGCCGAATCCTCCGTATATACGTCAAGATTCCCGTAATTATTGGCGATCGCAATCAAAAGTTTTTCATTTTGGGACGCGATAACCTCTGACAGTCTTCCTGCAAGTTCAGGGCTATAACTTTGGAAAACAGATCTCTCTTTTCCCGCCATAATCTCAAACTCTCCGTCGCCATAACGTACAAGAGAGCATCCCTGGTTCACGATCTTATCCACAGCCTCTTCCGTAGAACCCATACGGGGATACCGATAGCCCCCCTTCAGATACCGGTCTATGATCTCATATCCTGCATTCTCTATTCTGGCGCTCAGGTTCGTCTCTAGTTTTTCAACTTTATGCTCTAATAACGCTATTCTCCATTTCTGCCGGTCCAGAATCTGGTCATATTCAGGATTATCACAATATGTATCCTCAAGAAATACAATGATTTTTGAGCAATCTACATCAGGCTTAGACTTCAATTGATAAAGAACTGCATAGTATTGAATCACAGATACGATAATCGCAGCATAATCCTCTGAGATATCTTTAAAAGCTACGATTTCGATTCCCTCGAATGATTTGCCCTGTTTTGCCGGGTCATTGTCAATAAACCCTGCAACCTGACAATTCTCTGTATTGACCGCCTCTAAGACCTTCCTGCCATTCTTTCCGGTTCCCCATATATAGATCTTCTTTCTCTCAGCCATATTGTCTCCTTCCTGTCTCCCCTTCCCTGTCTCCTTGCCTGTTTGTTTGTCCGTTCATTCCAGAGTGTTTAAATAATCCATAAAATCATTCTTATTCTGCAAAGGCGTAGTGGTAGGTCTGCCCAAATCCCCCCTCGATCCAATGGAGCACTTCGCCTCAATCAGGCTTAACCCGTTGCGGCACCTGGCAGCCTCCAATTCTCTATCCAAGTCTTCATAATGCTCAACCCGGACTGCATAAGGATATCCGCATGCTTTCGCAATCCCCACTAAATCAATCTTCCCGGCTGCCGTCGGCATTCCGCCGACCGTCTCGTGCGCGCCGTTATTAAGGATAATGTGAACCATATTTTCGGGAGCATTTGCCCCTATCACAGCCATAGCACCCATATGCATCAATACAGCCCCATCTCCATCCACACACCATACCTTCGTTTCCAGCTTATGAATTGCAATACCTAACGCAGCCGACGAGGCATGCCCCATGGAACCCACCGTCAGGAAATCATAGCCGTGTCCCTGTCTCTTGGCCTCCCGGATTTCAAATAATTCCCGGCTGGCTTTTCCAGTAGTCGAGATAACCGGATCTGTGCCTGAATATTCTACGATATGCTTCATAACCTCTTCACGGGTCATCCGGTTTTCATTCCTATAGTCAACTTTCCTGCCATAAGAAACCGCACCTTTACGAATTACAAAGGCAACGCTCCTGCCCATATCCAGAATCTTACGGAATTCTTCCATTGCTTCTGTCACTTCTTGCTCCTTCGTATCACACCCGATCACAAAGGATTTGATTCCCATATCCTCCAATAACCGAATCGTTACTCTTCCCTGCCGGATATGCTGAGGTTCATCAACCGCTCCCGGTTCCCCGCGCCATCCGATTATGAAGACAACCGGAATCGCGTATACCTCTTCACTGATCAGGGACACCGCCGGGTTGACGGCATTCCCTTCCCCGCTGTTCTGCATATATACTACAGGAACCTTACCTGTGGCGAGATGATATCCTGCGGCCAAAGCGACACAATTTCCTTCATTCGCCGCTATCAAATGATATTTGGGATCTATCCCATAAGTATCCATCAGGTAATCGCACAATGGCTTTAATTGCGAGTCCGGTATCCCTGTATAAAAGTCTGATCCGATAAGCTCTGTCAGCCTTTCTGCTTTCATCTCGATCCCTCCTGTCCTACATCCAGAATCTGGCGGTATATATGCTCCATATCCTCCTCCCTTAACAGGACCGGCGTATTCCCAAGACGGACCGGATTCACTGATGATTTTAAAATTCTTATCCTCTCATCGTCCCCCGGCAACAGAATCTCCAGACCCAATTTATTTAAAATATCCGTAAATAAATTTACTGCCGCTTCCGTTCCGGGACATCCCATCGCTGCCGCCAGCTTTGAAAACATATCCTCCAGATAGCCCATCCCCCTGGGATCCCCGCACCTTTCCGAATGTGCTGCCATATATGGCCAGAGCCTTGCAACACAAAGCGCCGCCGCGTGACCGTGGGCGATCTCATACAGGCTTGTCAGCTTATAACACATCGCATGCCCTGCCGTAGTCCGGGCTATGTTAATCGCCTTCCCGGCGATATGAGCGCCCTGCAGCATCTTCCGGTTCCCCTGTCCCTCATTAGCCAGGTACATATCTTTGTATTCCAGAATCGTCCTTATGGCTTCCAGTGAATATTTCCGGCTTTCCTCCGTCGAATGAATCGACCAGAATGCTTCGATACCATGACAGAAAGCATCCATCATGGAAGATTTCCTGTGGTACTCCGGCAAGGTCTTAAGCGCCGACGGATCCATCACTACAACTGAAGGGATACAACTGTCGTCAAAGATACTTTGCTTCTCCCCGTCTTCATAGACCACCGCGAACCTTGTCGCCTCACTCCCTGTTCCGGCAGTCGTCGGTACAGCCAGCAACTTTATATCATTTGGTATAATCTTCTGCAACAGATAACTCCGTGCAGGCTCCATATCGGCATAGAGTTTGATACATTTAGCCACATCCATCGCGCTGCCCCCTCCAACAGCAGCAATCATATCGCAATCCGCCTCACGGAAACATCTTACGCCCTTCACCACAGAGTCATAGAGAGGGTTCGGCATAAATTCGCAGAATCGGATTACTCTGATGCCGGTTCTTTTCTCAAGATTCTCAAAATATTCCCCGATATCCATATTTTTTACGAAACGTCCGCAGACCAGAAAGAGCCTCTTTATGCCGGAATGTACAAAAAATTCATCTAATTTTCCATAATCATGATCGTGTATCAAAATCTGCTGCTGTTCCATATAACTATATAACTCCCTCAGTTATCTTCCGGTATTAACCGGATAATTTCTTTAATGGACATGCATATATCATCACATTCTTTGGCGCGATGGTTTTCTAATATTAATCTGGCCGCATTCTGCATTGCCGGGAATCCCGCCCTCGTCAATTGATTCGCATAGATAACAAGGTTAACGCCGCGCTTCTTAAACTCTGCTTCCGTAACCTGGCTAAAAGAAGTCGGAACGACAACCAACGGCGTATTGCCATCTTTTCTGCGGAACAGCCGGATAAATTCAAATATTTCTTCCGGCTCCCTCCTGCGGCTGTGGATCATAACCGCGTCGGCGCCTGCTTCGACATAGGCAGATGCACGTTTCAGCGCATCCTCCATTCCTTTTTCTAAGATCAGACTTTCAACTCGCGCACAGATCATGAAATCCTGCGTCTTCTGCGCTTTCTTAGCCGCACTGATCTTTTCACAGAAATGATCGATACTATCCTGCGTCTGTTCCACTTCATTGCCAAACAAGGAGTTCTTCTTTAAACCGGCTTTATCTTCGATGATAACCATGGAAACCCCCATACGTTCCAGGGTTCTTACCGTATACACAAAATGCTCTGTCAGGCCCCCCGTATCGCCGTCAAAAATAATCGGTTTTGACGTTACCTCCATGATGTCGTCCACCGTCCGGAACCTGGACGTCATGTCAACCAGTTCTATGTCCGGCTTTCCCTTGGCAGTAGAATCACAGAGGGAGCTGATCCACATCGCGTCAAACTGATGAATCCCTCCGTCCTGACAGACAACTGTATTCTCCGCTATAAGCCCTGTCAGCCCACTGTGCGCCTCTATAGCCGTAGCCAGTCCCTTCATTGAGATAAGTTTTCTCAAACGCGCGCGCCTCATATCCGGTCCGGACATCTCAAGCCTTGCCCTCTCTTCCAGATCTGTGTATTTCTTATCATTAGCATAAGGAAATTCCACCAATTTTCCCCCATAAGACGCAAGAACCGATACTACCTCGTCGCGGGTCGGTTTCTGGATACCGGATACCCAGTCGTCACCATGTACTACATAAGTCGGCTTAAACCTCTCCAGATTCTCTCTGTAACTTAGGGTTTTCTGCTCTACAACCCGATAAACTCCCGCTATATTTTCAAACATGCTCTTACGCTCTGCAAAAGGCAGTAAGGGAACTCTCTTATAATCCGCCACGGCTTCATCAGACAGGATACCTATGATTAACCGTCCTATACGCTGTGCCTTCCGGATAATGGCAATATGCCCGCTATGTATGATATCCGTCGAAAAGCACATATAAACTGTCCGGTTTCGTATCCTTCGCAGGTGATCCCGTACCACCGCCAGATCTTCCGCATTATCTATCTCACTGCACAACTGCTCTCCTATATCTAACGGGTAGACACTACAGTCTGCTGCCACCTCATTCAAAGCGTCCTCTCCGTAACAAGCCACCCTGCCCTTTTCACAAAACACAGCGATCCTGCGCAGCCATACGAGCCAGTCCTTCTTCCATAATTTATAGAAGGGCTGTGCAGCCACCGCCTCGTTAAAATACTCCACTCCCACTTTCCGTATCCTGCCGTCCTGGATGACTGCCTTAAAATCCTTGTCTGGAAGAGACTGCTTTGAACTCACTGTCATACAACTTCCTTCACTGCCGACAACAGCATCAAGCACTGCATTTTCAAATACGAGGTCGCCGTGCAGAAGGACTATATCATCCTCAAGGTACTCCCTGGCACAATAAATCGAATAGATATAATTCGTATTCTGGAAGTTTGGATTCTTTACAAATGTAATAGTAAGCGGCAATTCCAGACTTTGGCAGTAATTCACCAAAACTGCGTCACAGTATCCCGTCGTCATAACAATCTGATCTATTCCTGCCTCACACAACTGTTTTAACTGCCTGCTTAGAATCGTCTCCCCCACCGAAAGTTCCGTCATACACTTGGGCGCATCAGATGTAAGTTCCCCCATACGGCTGCCTCTGCCGGAATTCAATATCAATGCTTTCACGTTATTTCCTTCTTTCAGATCATTCTGCTACTCCGCTCTTAAAGCGCCTAAAACGAACTACCAGATTTAGTTATCATAAATCTGCTCAAAACCTAATTCATCTATCTTGTCTTCACACCCCGCATACCGGAATAATTCCATTACTTCGCAATATAACTTTTTTCGTAAAAAATAAAATAACCGGCGAATCTGCCTGACTGCAGCCATATCAAAAAGATATCTGTAATGATGCTGCAGGGAAGCATTTAACTCCTTCTTCATGTGCAACACTCCTTGCTCCAGAACAAAGAACCGCAGCAAATTATTCTGGCACTGCATGTCCATCTCTATATCAAACATTTCTAAACCTCTATTACTGACCATAAGAAGAAACCTTCCATCCGTCAGGCTGTATCCTTTATTGAAGGAGCCGCTTCGTACAGGCTGGGCGGCATATACGTTTCTCGCTGCCGCATACTTTCGCACAGGCAGCCCCAGCTCACTCCAGTCAAATCTCTTCTCCGGCATCTGAAGTAGGCGCTTTACTATATTCCCTATGTCTACGGTACTAATCAGATCATTACATTCCCCAACCGTCATCCTGCCGTCATATATCCAGAGCGGCGTATGTATCAGTCCCCCATATGGTTCAATCGCATGTGTCAGTCCCCCATGCATGCCATGCGTATAATAATCATCCCCATGGTCTCCATAGAAAATGAGCGTTGTATTTTCAATCAGATCTTTTGATTCCAGTAATCGTGTTATCTCGCCTGCACAGACATCCATAAACCGGTAGCCTTCCTTCCACCTGTCAAGTCCGCTCTTTAGTTTTCCGCCGGGGACCCGGTAGTTTAATGCAACATTGCTGACCACATTACAAAGCAGTAACGCAAAGGGCTTTCCCGTATCCATAACCCTTTTTGCTTCGAGTATATAATCTTCATACTCTTGGAACGTCCCCAAAACATTCCGAAATCCGGTGATATGCCGTCTCTTAGCGCTTTCACAGTCCACGCCTCCAGGGTAATATAATACCTTTGTCTCATACCCCTTATCTCCCAGCTCATCAAACAAAGATTCTTCATAACAATATTTCCCAGGAATACAATCCATACTGTCGCATACTTCATACTGCAGCATTCCCCCATAGAGCAAATCCCCGACAACCATCAGGGTAGATGTCGCAGTAGAAAAATACCTCGAAAAGAACAGAGATTTCTTTTCCCAATGTGATAAATTGGGAAATATGTCCTGGTTCATCCGGTAATTTATCATGCTTAAGCTTTCTAAATGTATCAGAACTAAATTGCGCATGCTCTCATTCCCTTTTTACTATTCTTCAATGTCTTATAAATCAGCTCACGCATAGAGATTACTTCTGCCGGAGATCTTTCACAAAGTTCTTTTTCGATCTCCATATAGCGACTGCTGTCTGCCACAATAATGATATCCGTCTCCTGAAGTCTATCTTCTGCCTTATGTGCAGAGGTTCTTTCTTGCTCTTCCTGCTTTTTCTGCTTTTCTTGCTTTTTATGCTTCTCAAGTGCGTTTACATCCGAGAAGCGGCAGACACTGACTCCCGCCTGTTCCAGAACACGGGCCATATATTCTGCTTCTTCTCCTTCTCCATAAACTGCCACATTCCGATATCCCCAGGCCTCGAAGAAACACACCCTGTCTTCTATCTGTCCGTATAACTCCATCCATTGCCTATCCAGCAAAGAATAGTTTCCACAGCCTATCAGCTCATGATATGGCTCAAAGATATCATCCGCCAGAATAATCTGCTCTGGTTGATATCCCCTTTCAACCAGCCCGTCCCGGATCTCTTCAAAATAATCACTTGTCATAACCATGATCTTATCAAACTCATCCTCGGAAAAGTCCTGTATATCTTTTACCCGGAATATCCTGCCATTGTATCGAATCTCTTTCCCGAAAAGCTCCCGGCTGCTGTCAGAAAAACCGACGATATCTATTTCGTGGGTGATAATTCCCATATCCATACTTTCCCTGTAATCAAATAGGGCAAAAAACCTCTTGCCAATCCCATATACGACGACTTTCATACTTTACCATTCCTCTATTCTTGTCTGGCTTCTATTGTATCCATGCCCTTTGACAGCGACAACATATGGCTGTCGATGATATCATTCCAGGTAATGCAATAAATATCGGGATTCTGAAATCCTTTCACCTGTATTAGAATCTCATCCGTGAATTCTCTTACCAATATCAATACTATCCCTTTATAAGTCCTTAAACTTTCCGGCGGCATTACTATCCTGCCATGGTTGCCCTGGCGCTGTTTTTTCCGGTTATTATCAATGAAAAACAACGGCCGTATCCCCTTTTGCAACAGCGCGTCAAATACTTTAGTTCCCCATTTCCCCGAACCGAATATGACAATGTCCTCCTTAATACCTGTGCCCAGTTCCATATTCAAAGTATCTGGAACCATAGATGGAAAATCGTCTATGAGCCGCTCAAAATACAGGGCTCTGCTTCGATGGTTCAAGATATCTTTCAGGCGGTTTCTTTCACCTGGCGGGGCATACGCAAGGTACTTCCTGGCTATTCTTAAAGTCTCTTCCTCCGCCAGTCTTCCTTGCCGGGCGCTTATTCCTCCGCGACGGAAATTGGTAATCACTTTATTGACGCAAAGAAATCTTGCTTCCTTTGTATAGAATCTCAGCATCAGTTCATAATCTGCAGATATCCTGTATTCCAGTTTAAATGTCCCATATTTTACATATATATCTTTTTTTACAAAGACCGTAGGATGCGGAATGGCCATCTCATATCTGATTTTTTCAATATGACTTTCTTTCGCAGTTTCTCTTTCTCCATTTTCCTTGAAAACATTCAGCCTTCCGTATATGATGTCTGTATCCGAATCCTGAAAGCATTTTTCTACTGTCTCTAATATACCTGGTTCATACCAGTCGTCTGAATTGAGGATACCTATGATATCCCCTGCAGCCAGGGCTATCCCTTTATTCATGGCATCATAGATTCCGTTATCTGGTTCACTTACTATTGTTGTTATGTATTCTTTATACTTATTCAGAATTTCCAGTGTTTTATCTGTAGAACAGCCGTCAATGATTATGTATTCATAATTATCATATTTTTGTCCGATGACACTTTGGATTGTCTGCTCTATTGTCTGCGCACTGTTCAGACATACTGTGATAATAGAAATCTTCATAAATACACTCTCTTTACCATATTCCATTTATTATTGCGAAACACAATCTTTTAATTCTATAGGGAACGCCAGATAAGGATCCAAATAAGAATCTAAATCAAACAAAATTATATCGGGTTTTATTTCCTTTGCTTTTTCTAAAATATCATCAAAAAATCTAACATTTGTCACAAAGATAACATCTATATCTTTACCAGACACTTTATCAAAAGTTTCTATCATATATTTATTATTTATTTTTAATCCAATTTTCTCAATATCATTATCAAATACTTTTTTTATCCGTATTCTCTCTCCACATAGATCTAAAAAGATTTTCCCGCGTTCTCCTGATCCCCATACTCCCGCTTCATATTCATGCTCTTGTAAATATCTAAAAACTTCCTCTATTTTTAGATTATTTTTTAAAATCATATATCTCCATCTTTCTGTTCCGGAGACAGGAATATCCGCTTCTGAATAATTATTAACATTGTGAATTACATGAAAGAACCAAAAATAGAATGGATTATAGAAATCAACTATCTTATATTTAAATAAGCCGAGTTCCTTTAATGCATGTTCTTTTAACGAATAATACAACTTTTGACGGTTACTTTCATTCAATGTACTGTAATCCCAATAAATATAATTAGCGGCCCAGTTCACAAAACTTCTTTCATATATTTCATACAAACTATGTTTTATTAAATATGTCTGCAATCCTTTTAAATATGTAAAGTAACTCTCCCAAGAAGTATCCCTTTTACTAGAAAGACTGCTTTTATTGTTTATTCTATGATGTACCAAGGTCTCGTTTAAAAAGGCTATTTTCTTGGCTGTTACCATTGCTGAATGAATAAAAAAAGCGTCGTTATTGGTTGGAATATCCTGAAACCGCAATCCGTTTTCTATAATAAATTCTCTCTTTATAATCTTATCCCACGCCCATCCATTGCCGAAATTAAAGATTACTTCATTGATTTCCTTTGGCGAAAAGCTTTCTTGATTTCCCAACTTATCTAATATAGATTCCACGTACGGAACCTTCTTTTTCACATAACTTCCATCTTCGAACAAATCTTCCCGAAATATACAGATGTCCGCTTCACAATAATCAGCCTTTTCATATGCTTTTTCCAACATATGATAGTCAAATATATCATCCGCATCTAAAAAAATAATATATTTTCCTTTTGCCTTTTCCATTCCTGCATTCCGAGATCTTCCCGCATTTATATTCACAGAATTTGTAATTACTTGTACTCTGCTGTCTTTCAGCCTATATTCTTCTAAAATGTCCGCAGTTCTATCTCTTGACGCATCATTTACACATATAACTTCTATTTCTGTTAACGTTTGACCCAAAACACTTTCCAGACATTCTCTTATATACTTTTCTCCGTTATATACGGTGATAACCACTGATATCTTAACCATTGATATACCTCTTAACAGATAAATTACCTCTTTTCTTTCCAATTCTTTTAATTATTTCTTTTACATAATAAAACCGAGTCATCTTGTAAAAATCCAAATTTCTGTATTTTATCTTTTATTTTCATTTTATTACAATACAGCAAATCTACATCAAATCCAAATTTTTCAATTCTCCCAACTATATCTTTTCCATATAATCTAACATGGTCTTCCTGTCCATAGCATCTGATTCTCTCATCCGCCGTTGTCACAATATCATCTTCATATGTCTCCTGTGTCCAACATATCGGAGCCGTAAATATTAAAATTCCTCCTTTTCTCAGACATCTTCTTATTTCAGAAAAAGCCTTCTTTTCTTCATATACATGCTCCATAACATGATTGCATATTATATATTCAAATTGTTCATCATTAAATTGTAAACTTGTTATATCGGCTACTACATCTGCTCTCCCCGGCATAATATCTGCCGATATATATTGCTCTCCATACATCGACCTTAATTTTTTTAAAATTGCGTTTTCCGGTGCAAAATGTAACACATTACAATTGCTCTCTTTCAATAATTTTGTAAAATTCTCTATGACATAATATACAAATCGTGCTCTGTCACTACTGCCGCATACCGGACAACCACCCCTTCTTCTACCTGCTCCCGCTATATCTTTATTATGAAATATTTTATAGTCTTCTCCTATGTAGTTCCATGCAAAGATCTCATTACCACATATATTGCATTGAAACTTTTTCCTATTCAATTCAAATTCATTTAAAGATCTTATCTTCCTATAATCAACCCCATACTCCACAAGGCTGTTCCTGATTTCACAATAATAATTCTCCGGAGTTACAATAATATAATCATATTCATAATCTTTTATTTGTGTCGGTTTTATATATAATGTATTATCATATATTAGAGAATCCATCGCTTGAACATATGTATCCGTTACTGCCACTATTTCTATTTCTTTCAATATTTCATAGACAATCCTGATAAACTCCCGCCCTTTGTAACCTAATCCGTATATCACGATTTTCATTTTTATTCCTCATTATTATCATTAACACTATTTTTATTTTGATTTACAACATCTTCCAAGTTTTCTTCGTTTGCAGAGTTTTCTTTGTCCTCAAGATTCTCATCGCCTGTTAGATACCCTTTGTCTACAGAATTCTTATCTCTATTTTTCTCTTCTTCGGGTTCTTCTATTTCTTCAGCTCTTTCATCCATATCCTCTTCCACTGAAACATTCTCAGCATACTTTTCTATGATTTCATCATTTGAATTGACAGATTCTACCCGCCAGGTTACCTTAACTCTAGGATGAATAGATGTATCCTGCCATGCCGCATTCGTATCACATTGTCCAGATAATCCAAAAGAATATTCCCTTAACTCTTCATTCATTTCCACACTTATAGACACCTCTTCCGACTCAGATAACGGCTGTTCATTCCCCCTGTCATCTACCAAGGCAAGATAAATACCGCATCCTTCCTCAACAGAAAAATCCATATCAGGTACAAGATCTATAGATCCAATTCCCTCAATTTCCGCTGAAATTGTAATAACTACAGGATCTGTACTGTAATTCGTTACAGTTAGATAATCACTGCAACTGGAAAATGTATATTCATCTGCATTTTTGTTATGAAATAATAAATGAGCTCCTTCCTCAACAACACCGCCTCCATATAACATTGCATTTGTATCATAAACTAAACCCTGGGGATCTATAATAAAATCAAATGGCGATTCTTCATTCTCATTCACTGTCGGCATAGTCACTGAAATTCTTTCTTCCTTGTTTTCGGTCTGCGGAATAATACTATCTACCGCATAGGCTTCTCTTGATGGAATTAACATAAATACTATGACCAACATAACTAAGATTCTTTTTTTATTTTCTATTTTGCCAATCATATATGATCTTCCTTTCAATTTTTCTACATACATCCTTATAATCTGCAAACAATATCAGATATCCAGCTATCATCATCCAAAAAATAAAACGGTACGGTTATTCCCTCTATTGTTGGGAAAATACCTTTGCATATTTTTCGAAATACTTCCCACTTTTCTTTCAAAATACTCGATACTTTAATTATATTTACACAATCATTCTTTATAAGTTCGTATTCAATCTCTTGTTCATAAGCTTCACTGCTAACCAATACAATTAATTCATGTTGACGAATCTCTTCAAAATCAGGATATTTAACCGCTATTCCATATAAAGAATCTACCTTAGGTTTGCTATCATATATTGCAAATACATCCAATTTGAGTTCATACAAAGCCCTTATAATCCACTTGCTAAAATGTCCTGCTCCCCACATAATGTACTTTTTCCCTCTGACAATTCCCAGTTCTTCTAAAATTTTCTGTTTCATATCAAGAGAAAGACTATAAAAATTATTGAGAAAGTAAGTTCTGTATCTCCTGTTCCAATCTATATTCAAAGTGTCTACATTATTTTTTGCAATCAAATACTCTGTCTTATACCCATATGCTTCTATAATCTTTTTCCAAAATTCAAAATTCAGGCGATGCCATGCATGTGTTCCAAAAGGCAGACCTCTAACAGGAATATCTTGAATTCCCCTTTCAATATCCAACACCACTGAAAATGTATTTGCTAATGAAATATCTGGTACTGAAAAATCAACCTCACTTTTCCCTCCACAATAAGAGAAAAAATTATCCTCCCATTTACGAAAAAAATCTCTATAATACGAATCTTTTACTATTTCTTTATACCTTTTTGTTACGTTTAAAGAGGAATCGACTTTTCTGAGAGAAAATCCACCGTTTCCGACTACAACATTCTTTGTCCATGCATGATACTGCGGCGCTCCAATATAATCGTAATCCATATCGCAAAACTCTTTCAATCGATCTGAAAAGACAAAACAATCAAGCTGATAAATCAGTATATATTCAAAATCCAGAAAAATCTCGTAAAAAAAGGATGATAACATCAACTCGCTATAAGATGCCGTATTTTTAAAATATCGTTCATCAAATTTACAAACACTATATTTACATCCTGATAATTCTTCATACTCAATTTTTATTGTATCTGGCTGAATCAAACAAACCGGATAATTCCCAAGGAGCCGCAGCAACTGACACAACGATATTTTTTCAAACATATTTAAACTCTGTTTATAAACTGGAACAACAATACATACTTTTTTCATACTTTAAAAATATCTCCAATATACTTTTTTCGTATTTGGGGATATATCAAATTCAACTTATCCAACATCCCAATATCCAAAAGAGCACATAATAAATATGCTTCTGCCCCCTCATCGATCTGTGCTCCAGTTATAATTGATTTTGTTCCGCAAATTTCTTTCCCTTGTTGATCAATCATATAGATTTTCTTTCCTTCTATATCCTTTATCTCTTTATAGACTATTTCTCCAATTTCAGTACATCCGTATATGTATAGCTTTGTTATATGTTCCTTTTCAAAATACTCTCGAAATAACTTCCCTTTATCTCGCACGTTATACCAATTAACCATAAAGTGGTATCTCCACTCCCACTCATATGCATGGCGATATCTTTTTTCACATTTAAACCTGGGTAAAGATGCTATTTTTTCCACATCAATTCCCTTCGTCAAAACCATCATTACATCATTATGTCCTGAAACATACCACTCTGCTGAAATATCATTATCAGGCACTCCTGATACAGTAACATCAACTATATTAAAACCGCCCCATTTTGCCAAAGCTTTAAAGCCATCTGAATAATACCGATAACAATCCGTCGGATATCTATGCTCAGGAATGGAATTTGGTGCTATAATGCATGCAAATCCACCATTTTTAAGTTTTTTATGGATTTCGCATATTGTCAGCCATGGATATTCAATATGTTCAAACGCATTCCCTGATATCACGAAATCAAAACTTTTATCTTCTAATTCATCCCATTTGTACGGATCTCGAGGTACAAAATCAACATTTAACCCTTCTACCATATCTAAACCAACATAATCAACATCTCTTTCCAGAAATAATGACCGATAACTTCCGTTTACATCATAACTCCCGACATCCAACACTCGAATATGTTTGTTTGCAGGGATATAATTCTCTACAAACCATTGCATACGGAGCATCGCACTTTTATGCATATATCATCCCTTACCTTTCACTTACCCTGTCTCTTAACAAGTTTATTTCCCTTTCACAGCTAAAACATATTGATTATTTCAATATATTTTTTTAGCCCTATCCTGTGTTCATTTATTATATGAGCCTTTATTTCTTTCTTACTTCGTTCCCTGCAATCCATCCATGAATTCTCCAGAAATTCTTTTTCTTCTATTTGAAACTCATCATAACGGACCATTCTTGTTTTGTAATTCCAATGATATAACTTTGCATCTT
>CANODD010000022.1 GCA_947564705.1 uncultured Dorea sp.
AATCAGCTCCTCCGCTTGAGACGACGCCGCCATTACTGAAACCACCCGCCTCTAAAGGTGTAAAATCCACGTTATCCTCCGGGATATCCACCGGCTCGCCCGACTGCTGATTATCGTTATTATCCGGATTCGGTTTTTCTTCCGGCTTTTCTTCGGCAGTGGTATTGACATAGAATTTCTGTGATGCCACCGTGTCGTCTCCCACAAACACATCGAATTGTATCGTATGTCTTGTGGTCGACACATCTGCTCTTTGTTCAAACGTAAATGGAACTGTACAGGATTCCCCTGCGGCAATTCCCTCTATCGTCTGAGCATAATCCTGCCACTCTGTCTTAAACGGCCATTCGTCATTCGTATCTCCGAGCCTTGGAGCTATCACGACATTCTCCAGCGCCGCATCCGTATTATTATGTACGATCAGATTCCACCCTTTCGCTTCCCCCGCTTTGAATGTCGGCGCCTCATTATTCTCCGACGTAATCAGGACCCTTCCGTACGTCAAGACTTTCTCTTCCTGTCCTTCTTGTACTTCCTGTCCCTCCTGACTTTCCTCAGCCGGCCATTCCAGCGTACTCTCTTCCATCTCTCCCGCCTGTACTTTTCCAGGCGCCGTAGTAACCGCCAATGCCGCCATACATATTACCGCCAGGCTCCTTTTCAATACCCTCATGTTTCCAGTTCCTCCTCAACTATTTTCTTCTGGTTCTAAATTATACTCAATCTTCAGAATCTTTCCATCCCGAATATGAAAAACTCTGTCTGCATAAGTTGCCAAATGTGAATCATGGGTCACCATGACCAATGTCTTCCTCTGCTCTCTTACCACCTGCTGCATCAGCCGCATAACCTCCTCTGATGTATGTGAGTCCAGATTTCCCGTCGGTTCATCGGCAAATATAATCTTCGGATCAACCACCAGAGCCCGTGCGACTCCGACTCTTTGCTGCTGCCCGCCTGACATCTGGTTCGGCAGGTGCTTCTTATGCTTTTTCAGCTTCACCAGCTCCAGCATCTTATCCGCTTTCTTCATCCGCACATCTCTTGGAACCCCCCGAAAGCTTAAGGGAAGCGCCACATTCTCCACCGCGTTCATCGTTCCAAGCAGATGAAACGACTGAAAGATAAACCCCACATTCTCCCGCCGGAACTTCACCAACTGCTCCTCCGTCAATCCCTCAATATGCTTCCCTGCGATCACTACACTTCCTTTGGTCGGCTTCTCCAGACCCGCCAACATATTCAAAAGAGTGGATTTTCCCGAACCCGAAGTCCCTACGATCGCGCAAAATTCGCCTTCATAGATATCAAACCCTACGCCGTCCAGTGCACGAACCACTTCGTCCCCCACTCGATATAGCTTATAAAGATCCTTTACTTCTATTACCTTGTTCATAAGTCCCTCCATCCTAACTTTTATCATTATAACGCATAAATCAAAACACTTGCGATAGAAAATATGAAGAATTTCTTAAATTTCTTAACGTACATATGAATATCTTACTCGCGGCTGATGGGAGATTTCGAAAGGCTTTGCTATTTTTTAGAAAATGATTGCATTTTGGGACAAATAGTATTATAATAACAAAAGACATGCAGATATAGTTCATTGGTAGAATGCTAGCTTCCCAAGCTGGAGAGGCGGGTTCGATTCCCGTTATCTGCTTAAAAAGGACTGGAAACATTGTGAAATCAGTGTTTCCAGTCCTTTTTCTCATTGACCTTCTTCTTCCGGTTTCCACGCCTTGCCGAATTCGATATCTTTAAACAACGCAGCAAGTCCTGTGATCTGCTTTAGCCGCAGAATCTCATCCCGTTCCATTCCCAGATGTTTGGAAATCCACGCATCCGAACGTCCAAGTTCATGAAGATCTTTCACAATATTACCCATCAGGTCTACGTCATGGTTTCCACGCGCACGGTTATGCCGGATCGTACTTGCCATTCTCTGTTCCAGAGGCTTCTCAATCACCGATACCGGAAGCATACCATTCTCTCTCTGATAAATATCCGGATTCTCCAGCATAATCCGATATCTGTGGAACCCGTCTACGATAATATACTGATCCTCCGTCTTATCATGATAACAGACGATAGGCATCGTATATCCGTCATTCTTAATACTGTCATAAAGCAGTCTCATCTCCGGTGGCGCCACCGCATTGGGATTATAGGTATTCGGTACAATCTTCTCAATCGGAACCGCAATCACATCATATGCCGGACTTCTATATTCCATATTCCATCTCCTCCACTCCCTTATACTTCTTCCGTATCGCATCAATCTGCCGCTGTTGGTCTCTGGTGATTCCAAATCCCATTGTTCTGCAGATATGGTCATTTTTCAGAATACAGCAGCACATCCGCTTCCAACTTGGAATATCCTTTGTCGATTTGATATCGTCTGTATCATCCGGTATCTTATCCAGGAATATTACCCGCGACTTCTTACTCAACGTATAGTTAGACACCCCGTTCCTCTGGATCTGATATCCCCGCTCCTCCAGTTCCTGAATCACTTCTTCATCAAGTCCGCCTCCCGTCTCATGCCAGAACTTGATCGAAGTGTTAAATTTCTTGATGTAGTTATTACGCAGCCTCGTCGGCAGCGTATCCAGAAGAAACATGGTATAAGACTTCCATGTATGCCCCTTGGGCAGCGTAACATTCCGATACCCCATCGCCTTGGTTCTTCCATAAAGCGCCCCAAAATTTGCCCCTCTTACCCTGCCCACCAGCTTCACCCATATCTGGGGATCAATGACACGATACAGGTTCAGAGACTCCTTCGAATAATCATTGAAGGGCGACGCTACGCGCATCTGCGAAACCTTAAGCCCCGCTTTATAGTAAAGGTCATACAGACGATTATAATCATAATTAAAAATGTAATTCGCATGCCAGACATCCTCCGTGCTCCAATCGTAAATCGGAGACGCGCACCAGACGTCCTTGAACTGTTTACTGATCCAGCATTCTTCTTTATATCCATATCTTTTATTCAGAAAGCCACTGTACCTCTGCAGAGACTCATCCGCGCGCATACCTAAGATACACACTGTCTTCCCGTTTCCGTGCGACATCTTATACCAGCGTCCGAACTGCTTTGCCAAATCCTCCTGATGCATCCGGTAACGATAAGTTGTAATCGGGTTATTCTCCAGATTAATCACATATTCTTTATCCGGCATCTCTCTGACCCACAACTCTTTTTTCTTATTATCCCATGGATACCAATACATCTCATAACTGCTCAGGGCAGTCCGTGTCGCCATAGGAAGACATACCCAATAAGGCTCTACCAGATCCTTGATCCTCTCAAATGTCCGTTCCACATATTCTGTCGTCACCGTATACTGAGCCTCAAAATCCTGATGAAAAACGCCGACCTTCTTTGCAGGCGCATATTTCTGCTGATAATCCAACACCAGATTCAGCAGCAGACCACTGTCCTTTCCTCCGGAGAATGACAGATAGATATTATCAAACTCCTGAAAAATCAATTCCATTCGTCCTAAAAAAGCCTCGTACACATTCTCCTTCAGATAGTCTCGCTTCATAGCATTTTCTCCCGCTCCGAATCCTTCTCTTCCAAAATTTCCTAAAAACTTTATGAGAGATAATTTAACACAGAAAACAATCAAATTCAATAGAATTCCATAGATTTTCAGCAATTACTTGATCATTTTGCACAGTTGTGTTAAACTCCCTCATGTACAGAAACACGCCGCTTAAGGTCGGCAATTTTTTTTGCGAGGTATCCTTATGATTTCAACTCTCGGACTCTCTTTGAACGCATTAAAAAAAGAGCCCTTTTCGGGCTCTCATGGAGGGATGCGCTATTATCTGGCGTCATCCGGCGAATCGCTTGCCGCCTATATCTATCCGGAACCATGGTGTTTCGAGGCGGCGCCTGATAAGCAGAAGGAGAAGAAAGAATTCCCCTTATCCCGGGAAGGGCTTGACGAAGCCGTCGCCTGGATCAGTGAACGTTACCGGACGGACCATGACCATTGGGAACGCGTCGACAAGGATAAGATGCGGATATTGCTTAACACCTGATCCCCCGGCAGTCTGTTCCATAGCTGCCTGATGTAAGACAAGGCTGCAGACTGCCGAAATGAACTATCAAACACGCTCCAGAACTTCTTCCGCAATATTCCTTGCATGGTCCGAGATACGTTCCAGACATACCAGCGTATCCAGGAATACGATGCCTGCTTCCGTGTCGCATTGATTGCTTGCCAGCCGCTTGATATGCCGGTTGCGCAGAGAGATCTCCAGATCGTCCGCCTGCGTCTCCTTCTCTATTACCTTGAGGGCTTTCTCCCGGCTCTGCTCCGCAAATGCTTCGTACGCATATTGATAGCTGTCTACACAGACCTCGAACATCTCCTTTAGCTGTATGGTTCCTATTTCGGAAAATGAGACCTTTTTCTCATACAGAGTCTCCGCAAACTCTGATATATTCTCGCAATAGTCACTGATACGCTCCATATCCGACACCATCTGCAACAGATGCGCGACATCCTGATGCTCTTTCTCGCTGATCTGCAGCGCGCCTAACTTGATGGCATAACTTGTAATTCCGGCGCTAAGCCTATCCACCGCGCTCTCCTCTTCCTTCAAAAACCGTATCTCTTCTTCTTTCAGCGAAAACAATACGCCTTTTGCCACCTGCAGGGACTCAGCGACGATCTCACCCATTCGCGAAACTTCCCGGACCGTTGACTGCAGCGCGATAACCGGCGTCTGTAAAATACGGTCGTCCAGAAGTACTTTGCCCTTATCCTGCTCATCCTCATCAGAGCGTCCGATCTTCTTTGCCAGTTTGATAATCCAGCCGGACAGCGGGAACAAGATCACTGTGGTCCCAATATTGAAAAATGTATGCACCATACTGATCTGTGTCTGTGTGATATATCCGAATCCAATCTCCGGATTCACGAACTCATAATAGATAATCGCAGCCACGCTGAATAATCCCGTACCGATAATATTAAATAACAGATGCATCAGCGCCGCCGTCTTAGCAGTCTTCTTCGCCCCGAGACTAGAGAGAATCGCCGTCACACAGGTACCTATATTCTGTCCCATGATAATATAAACTGCAGCGCTGAAAGGAACCAGCCCCGCTGCCGCAAGGCTCTGCAGGATACCTACGGATGCGGACGAACTCTGGATGACCGCCGTCACGACCGTTCCTGCAAGGATACCTAACAACGGATTATCTCCGAGCGTCACAAAGATGCTGCAGAAGCTCTCCGATTCCTGAAGAGGCGATACCGCCGACGACATCGTCGTAATACCGATAAAGAGGAGTCCAAATCCGATAATGATACTGGCAATCTCCTTAGACGAACGCCTCTTCCCCGTCAGCATAACGACAACTCCAAGCATAACCGCAACCGGCGCCAACTTGGACGGACTTAGGAATTTCGCCCATTCCACTGCAGATACCAGCCATCCGGTTACCGTCGTTCCAATATTCGCACCCATAATGACGCCCATCGCCTGGGTGAGGTTCATAATCCCCGCATTGACAAAACCTACCACCATGACGGTCGTCGCGGAAGAGCTTTGAATGACGGCTGTAATCGCCGCGCCTAAAAGAACTCCCATTAGTTTGTTCCTGGTCAAAACTTCCAACAGGGACTTCATCTTATTCCCCGCCGCGTTCTCAAGCCCCTGCGCCATGATCTGCATCCCATAGATAAACATTCCAAGCCCCCCGGCAAAGGGAATGATGATATCCAAGTAACTCATTATTTTCCTCCCTATTATCATAAGTAACAACATTTCATATCTACACTTTCAAGATATCATCTAACCATCGCAAACGCAAGCACTTTATTCCATACCTTAACATACCTTAACACATTTTTCACACACCCTATTTCTTCATCTTTGGGTCGAATACCAACGATGCAAGATAACTGAAGATCAGAGCTGCGGATATCCCTACGGCGCTTGCCTTGAATCCTCCCAGAAAGATCCCGATAAATCCCTCTTTATCTACAGCCTCCTTCACCCCTTTCCACAAGAGGTTGCCGAATCCGGTCAGAGGTACGCTGGCGCCGGCGCCCGCGAATTCCTGGAGCGGCTGATAGATGTGAAGCGCGCCGAGTACCGCCCCGCTGCAAACTAACAGTACCATTACACGCCCCGGCATAAGCTTGGTCCTGTCAAGAAGTATCTGCACGGCGGCACAGATCAGGCCGCCTACCCAAAATGCATTGATATATTCCATACTACACCTCCTCGTATCAGCAGTGCTCCAGCACAATCCCGTGTGCAATTCCCGGTACGCTGGATCCTTCGTTAAAACTTACTGTGGACATCAGCGCTCCTGTCGGGACAAAAAGCACCCTCTTCCACTCACCTCGCTCGATCTTAGGCAGAATATAAGCAGATAATGTCGTCGCCGCACAGCCGCAGCCGCTTCCGCCGGCATGCGTATCCTGCGTCTGCTGATCGAATATCGTCATCCCGCAGTCCATGTGGTTCTTCTTGATATCATACTCCTTCCCCCTCATCAAATCAAAGAGAATACTCTGCCCGACGTATCCAAGATCACCGGTCACAATCCGGTTGTAATCATCCGGCGTCCGTCCAAAGTCTTCCATATTCCGTATGATCGTGTCGCATGCCGCAGGCGCCATACACGCCCCCATATTCTGAGAGTCTTTCAATCCATAATCTACGATCTTTCCTATCGTTACGCCGGTGATCCTAACATGGCTTCTCTTGGTGCCTACGAGAAATGCCGCGCTTCCTGTCACAGTCCACTGTGCAGACAGGGGACGTTGGTTTGCATACCCTAACGGAAAACGGAATTCCTTCTCCGCACTTCCAAAATGACTTGAAGTTACGGCAAGCATGGCGTCTCCATAACCCGCCGCGACGCTCATGGCCGCCAGCGCCAGAGCCTCTCCCGATGTGGAACAGGCTCCGAACAGCCCGAACAGCGGAATCTCTAATTCCTTTACCCCGCCGGAGGTCGCGATCCCCTGCCGTAAAAGATCGCCTCCGAACAGATATCTGACGTCGCCTGCCTGTACGCCTGCTTTTCCAAGCGCAAGCCGGCATGCTTCCTTCTGCATGGTGCTCTCTGCCTCTTCCCATGTATTCTCACCAAACAGATCTTCCGTCTCTACCATGTCGAACATCTTGCCAAGCGGTCCTTCCCCCTCCTTCTTCCCCGCGACAGACGCGCTGCCAACCAGATAAGGGGACTTCTCAAATGCAATACTTTGTAATCCTTTTACCATGTCTTCTACTCCATTTTCTTATTTTCAAATACGTACTAACAGCCAGACAGAATGCTGTACTAGGACAGAATCCCGCTTATCTTCAGCAGCCAGTACGCAAACCCCAGAAGCCAGCTTGTGAAGACTCCGTACAGAATCACCGGTCCCGCGATCGTGAATATCTTACAGCCGATACCCATAACCTGTCCCTCTTTCTTATACTCAATCGCCGGCGCCGCGACCGAATTCGCGAACCCGGTAATAGGTACCAGTGTGCCTGCCCCTCCCCATTTCGCTATACGGGGGTAGATACCGAAGCCCGTCAGCAATACGCTGAGCATGACTAATATCATAGACGTCCATCCTCCGCTGATATCTTTGTCAAGCCCCGCCTTCTCACAAAAGCTTAAGATAACCTGTCCGATCGTACAGATCACACCGCCTGCCGCGAATGCCTTGGCCATGTTTACCGGAAGATTATGGACCGGTGTCTTTTGTTTCACATAGTTCTCATATGCCTGCTGCTGCCTTTGCTTATCCATCTATTGTTACCTCCTCAAAATCTGTTAAAGAAAAATACAAACGCGCCGATCCCTTTTCCAAGCGCAACTCCAAGAATCACATATTTGATACCCCGAAGCAGCTTCACCCGGCGTACAAAGATCGGGAAGACGTCGAGGATCTCCGCCAGCGCCATAGACCAGCACCCCACGAAAATCCCTCCGAACAAGCCGAATACGGGTACGATCCAGGCTCCATACGGAATCGCGATATGATAGATAAAAAATATATTTCCCAGAATACCCCCGAGCGCCACACTGTCTTCATACAGCATGATATGCTCGCCCGTATGCGTCCTGTCCGCAAAGTCCGATATAACCCCCAGTCCACTGATAAACGAGAATAAACCGCCCGCCACTACCATCCCGGCGCTAAGTCCGATGACTGCCATCAAGATTTGTGCTGCCCACATCCAGTTCCTTCTCCTTTCTGGAATATGTCTCGATCAGAGTCGTCTGGATATCATTCTCATACAGACGCATCTCGACCTCCATCGGCGTCGGATCCACCGTGAATTTCTTCTTCCCGAAATGATTGAAGAAGGTAAGGATTCCGATAATCAGCCCGATACAATAGGTGAGTTCCAATATGGTGAACCCGTCGGATTGTCTCCCTGTCAACAACTCATAGATCTGAGAAAACAGCTTCGTCGTATCAACATCGTTATTAAATGCCATAATAGAAAATGCGGCGCCGAAAAAGCTGATGATGACTACAATCACTGCTTTTAGATAGTGCACCGCCCCTCCGGCAGTCTGCTGCTCCTCATAAGTAACGATAAAGTCTGTCTCCCCCATATTCTGTACTTCTATATTCGGATAGCACTCGTGGATACATTGAATCACCTTCAGTATCGACACGGCGGTGCGGTTCTGATGTTTGTCGTCGGTGTTCCGGAATTTTAACAGTTTTATCGCCTTAAGCCTGGATACCACCGCCTGGTTCGCACATTCCAGCGTGAGAACGTCCCCCAGCGTCACATCCGGCTTCGTTACCTCTACGTCCCGGTCTGCCTTAATATATACGGTCTCGCTGCTGCCTGCCATGCCTATCCCCTGCTTTCCGACGTATGCGCTTCCCGCATAGTCTGAATTTCCTCATATGATATGCCCTGACGCACCAGAGTTCCTTCCTCCCTGTTACCGCCGCCCCTCACATCATTCATATAGTAGACTACGCCTATTAGCGCGGCGATCATTACGATGCAGAACAGACAGATCCTGATCTTTCTTCTTGCTTCATCCATATTTTCCACCTTCTTTTTATCTTTTGGCTCTTAGTATGGATGTTTTTCCAGAAAATATACATTATACAAAAAAGCCGCATGAAAACAACATATTTTTCAAGTCATTTTCATACGGCTCTTCAGATCCTTTCCCGGAGGCTTTTTAATATCTTCTTTTCCATCCTTGATACCTGGACCTGGGAAATTCCCATAGTAACGCCCACCTGCGTCTGAGTCTGGTTCGCAAAATATCGCAGATAGATCAGCTTTCGTTCTTCTTTATTCAGATATGCCAGAAGCTGGGAAAGCAGCATATGATTAAGCAGCTTTTCTTCCCCTCCTTCCTTATCCGGCAGCTTGTCCATCAGCCGTATCTCCTGACCCTCTTTCTGATAGATCGGTTTGTACAGAGACTCGATATCTCCGCTGGCATCCAGCGCTTGAGTCAATTCCTCCTTCGCGACTCCCAGATGTTCGGCGATCTCGGAAATCGTCGGATCACGCCCCCACTTCTCCAGAAGCTTCTCCTGGCAGAGGTACGCCTTGTAAGCCAGCTCCTTAAGCGACCGGCTTACCTTGATCATCCCGTCGTCTCTCAAAAAACGCTTGATTTCTCCCGAAATCATAGGCACCGCATAAGTAGAAAACTTCACATCGTACGAGAGGTCGAACTTGTCAATCGCCTTCAACAAACCGATACTTCCCACCTGGAACAGATCTTCCGCCTCCACGCCCCTGTTACAGAACCGCTTTACAATACACCATACAAGCCCCGTATTCTCCTCCACCAACTGTGCTTTCGCTTCTTCATCCCCTTCGTGAGATCTCTGAATCAAAGCGATTGTGCGGTCCATAATCTACGTCCTTTTCCTATAGTTTTGTCCATCTTTACGGTGGTTCCTTTTCCCGGCTCCGAGACCACCGTCAGATGATCCATAAAAGCTTCCATGAAGGAGAACCCCATCCCGGAACGCTCCAGCTCCGGTTTTGTGGTAAAAAGCGGCTCCATAGCCTGTTTCACATCCTCAATCCCTTTTCCCGTATCCTCGACCTCCAGATATAATGTCTTTCCTTCTGTGCGCCCGCGGATACAGATGCTATGTACTTCATTCTCATACCCGTGAATAATGGCGTTCGTTACCGCTTCCGACACCGCGGTCTTCACATCCGACACCTCCTCTACCGTAGGGTTCAGAGACGTCATGAACGCCGCCACCGTTACTCTGGCAAATGATTCGTTGGAAGAGCGGCTGTCAAAGATCAGCTGCATCTCATTGGTATGTTCCATCTATTTCTCCTCCTCATATATCTGCATGATTTTTGTTACGCCTGACATCGTCAATATCTTCTTCATCCTTTCATTCGTATGCACTGCGCACACCTCCCCTCCCAACATATAGATCCGTTTATACCGCCCCATAATCACTCCGATTCCGGAACTGTCCATAAAATTAGTCTCCTTAAAATCAAAGACAACATAACGGATATGGTTATGCTCGATCAGATGATCTGCCTCTTTTCGAATCTCCTCTGCATTATGATGATCCAGCTCATTCGGAAGAAATACCGTCAGGCAATTCTCCTGTACCTGATATTTCATACTGCTCCTCCTTCCATATACGGGTACGCCGCTTCCTTCTTTCAGGAAGCAATTCCGAACCTCCTTCTGCAGATACGTTCGGCGGCTCCCGCAGATAAAGCGCAAAAAAGGATATGTGTATTCACATATCCTTCTCCTTCGTGTATCAATAACATATCGTCTTATGAATCTTCTCCACCGTCTTCGTCCTGTCCCTCTTCTCCTTCTGCATCTTCCCCGCCGCCGTTCTGGGCGTCTAACGCCTCCTTAGCAGACTCTGCGGCATCTGTATCCGGATAGCTCTCCACCAACTTCTGATATTTGAGATTGGCCTGATCCTGATCGCCGCTTTTTTCATAAGATTGCGCAAGCAGCAGCAGCGCGCCGCCGTCGCTGTAGCCTTCCTCCATCTGCATTACACGTTCCAGATTCGTTATAGCCGTCTCATAATTCGCCACTTCAAAATTCTGCTGAGAAGTAGAATAAAGCGAGGCGCACAAACGAGGATACAAAATTCCGGTAATCTCGTCAAAGCTTTCCCTTCCTTTTGTTCCCAGTGAATCCGGCTTCACCTTCAGAAGTTCATCCAGCATCGCTTCATCGCTCATATCATTCGCCAGATAATGCTCTTTTATCACCATCACAGCCTCATAACTTTCCTGGGTGGAGGCGGCCGTCGCCTGTGCATCCTCTGTCTCTTCACTGGTGGAACGATATTCGTCCAATTCTTTTCTTAAGGCGCTGATCTGGGCTGTCTGTGTCGCGATCTGGTCGCTGAATTCCACCGCCTGCTTATTAACCTTTTCCTGCCGGGATGCCGTAATGGCAGGCAGAATCAAGAACCACATGACCGCAACGCCCACCAACAGACCAAGGGTAATATTCAGAACCGTATGAAGTCCCGCGTTATCCTTGAGATTATTCGATATGGGCTGAATGATCATCTCATTTCCCAGATTATAAGTAATCGTATGCTTATCCTTCTTCTCTCCCTCTTTGATCTTGACGTTCCTTGATCTGCGGATCTGATTCAATTCATGCAGACAGCGAAGCGTAAATTCATTCGTAGTGTCTAATTTATGCGCCGTACGGATAGATTGCCTCGCATAAGCATACTGCTCGGTGTGCATATAGATCAATGCCAGCAGCTGGTGCGCTTTCACAAAAGTCGGATGTGCCGCCACAGCCTTCTTCAACTGAATAATCGCCAGATCCTCTCCGTTCTGCCTGCAGTATTCCAGAGATTGATTGTATTTTTTGACCGCCTGGTTGATCGCTTCCAGCTCACCTTCATTCTCCCGAACCTTCTGAATATAATAATTCGCAATATTATCATGGGACTGAAAGTTCTTACTTAAGATCCACTCCACCAGCGCCTCCATCACGTCGCCTCGCCCGTAATAGACAAGCCCCAGCAGATTCCTGGCTGCAATATTATCTCTATTATATTGTAAACTTTTCTTCAATGACGCCATTGCTCCGGATAGATCCCGGATCTTTGCTTTCTTCAATCCATCATTATACCAGTGCATAGACTGGTAGGAAAGCTTTGTTGTATAATCCATGTATGAACCTCTGTCCCTCTTCTACTTGGTCTGTTCTACTACCTCACGCAGGATATCCGTCATATCCGTCAGATCTTCCTGATAGATCGCTTCTTCCAGATCTTCTACTTCCAGGCTTGGCTGGAATTTCTTCAGTTCTTCTTCAAAATTAAGCATAGTCACTGCCTCCTTTCAGCCATTTCTTGACCATTCCCACAAGATACAGCGAACCAAGGCAATAGATATCGCCTTCCCCGTCTCTTAACATCTCTGCCCTGCGAAGGGCTTCTCCTATATCTGTCTCACAGACCACCGTCTGATCCGTATATTTTCGAAAAATCCGATCCAATTCTTCCGCCGGCACTCTCCTTGCGTCCTCAATCTCGGTAACCACATAAGCCTTCACATCCAGATTCCTGCAAAGACATGCGATCATCTGCTCGTATTTCTTGTCGCTCACCGCCGAAAATACGATTACGATACCTCCGCCCTGCCCATTCTTTTTTAACGCTTTCACACTCTCCACAAATGCCTCGACGGCTCCGGGATTATGAGCGCCGTCCACAATCAGATGCGGCGATGCCTCCTCCATCCGGCCTTCCCATCGCACAGACGCAATCGCCTCCTGCAGCTTCTTCTCACGGAGGGCAGCTTTTCTATGTACTTCTTCTCCTTTGTGTAAACCGCAGTCCCCGCGAATATCACATCCACCATGCGTACCGCCTTCTCCCAGCAGATACTCCGCCGCCTCCAGCGCAATCTCCGCGTTCATCGCCTGATAGCATCCGCAGATCGGTACTCGATAGATAACATATTTATCATACGCATTCCGCCGGGAAAATGCAATATATTTTCGGGTAACTTCCTGGATTTCGAACGCATGATTCGATATTTCTCTACAGGGCGCGCCTCTTTCCAGCGCCGTACTTCGGATGACCTCCGACGCCTCCTTATTGCCGCCGTCATAGAACACCGGTACTCCCGGCTTTATAATCCCCGCTTTCTCACGGGCAATCTGCGCTATCGAATCACCTAAGATATCCGTATGGTCAAGACTGACGGACGTAATAACGGAGAGAAGCGGATGCTTTACGGCATTTGTAGCGTCCAGCCTTCCTCCAAGCCCGGTTTCCAATATAATATATTCTACATCCATCCTCGAGAATGCCTTCATTCCCATCCCAAATAAGAACTCAAAATATGACGGATGCCCCATTCCCTCTTCTTCCATCTCCTTCGCCGCAGGGAGAACCTGGCCGAATACCTCCAGGAACAACTCGTCACTGATGGGAACATTGTTCCTGCGTATCCGCTCATTGACAGATATCAGATGCGGGGAAGTGAAAAATCCAACCTGCGCTCCCTCCGCCGTCAAGACGGCCTGCAGAAAGGCGCAGACCGACCCCTTTCCGTTGGTGCCCGCCACATGGATAATCTTACGGTCCATGGCCGGATTCCCCAGCCGTCTTAAGAACTCCTCCGTGTGCTCCAGGGAATGCTTCTTCGTGAACCGGGGAAGTTCCGCGATATAAGCGGCGGCGCTTTCATAATGATTTACTGACGCTTTCATCTTATCCTTCCTCTTCAAGCTGCTCTACCCACGATCTCGTCTTGTCCGTCGCGGTCCCTTCCTGTACGGTCAGCTCACCGTCCTGATAAATATACTCATCCGCTTTCCGAAACAGCGTATCGCTGGAACCATACTGGCATACTACGATTACATCTTCCTCCTCCAGTTCTGTCTCCGGGAGATCAATCCTTGTATTGTTCAAAAACGTAGTTTTCTGCCGTTCCCCGTTGACATAGACCCGGCTGGATTTCGTAAAGTTCTCTCCGTAGAGGCTGTATCCCTCCTCCAGATGCGGAATGATATTCTTAAGGGTCACATCCCGGACTCCCATGACCATATGCCCCTCCGTGATCGGGAGTTTTCCGTCATAGACATACTGCTCGCCGTAGAGGATGTCATACTGCAGAAGTTCTAAGTCGGCCAGATAATTCTTCGTCTTCCTTCTCTCCTGATGATAATTGAACACCGTACCGGAATGAATATCCAGGCGGTCCAGCACATCCGACATAATCTGATAGGCCGGAATGTTCCGGTCTTCTTTCTTGAGTCCGATATTATCCCATATCACATAATTCGTATTATACAGGTAGCGTCCCTTCAAGTCCTCTGCCTTAAGCCCCATGGTGGGAAGATGGTCGCCGTAGAATACGATCACCGACGGTTCCTGCCTTTCTTCCACCGCTTTGACCAGATTGCCCGCGAACTCATCCATCTCATAGACCTGGTTTACATAATATTCCCATTTATTCTTTATCCCTTCGTCCTCAATCCCTTCCACCAGAATCTTCGGTTTTTCAATTACCTTCTCCTCCGGATAGTCCCCGTGTCCCTGGACGCTGATCCCGAACACAAAATCCTGGCCTTCCGTGGTATCCATGGCGTCCATAATATGCTGGATGAGGATATCATCCTTCGCCCATCCGTTCTCCGTCGTCTGAAGAATATTCATGAACTCCTTGCTGGTGTAACTGTCAAAGCCCGTGTTGTTGAATACCCTGGCCCGGCTGTAGAAGTTCCCTCCGTTATTGTGAAGGGCATGGGTGCCGTATCCCAGCGCGCTAAGCGCCGTCGCCGCACTCTCGCTCACCCGGTTCTTAAGGACCGTTTTATAAGGATATTCCCCGGGACCGAAATACCGAAGGTTCATCCCTGTCAACACCTCAAACTCGGTATTCGCAGTCCCCGCCCCGATGGACGGCACCTTGAAATACCCTGAAGAATAATTCTCATACATAGCATGAAGATTCGGGCATGCATCCTCGGAAGTGGTGAAGAATTCTGCCTCCGCAACATCAAAGTAGGACTCTAGCTGGATAAAGATAATATTCGGCAGTTCTTCTTTGGTGCGTCCGGTTTCGTTCTTCGTCATCTCTCTCTGATTACTGATCTTGACAATCGTCTCTTCGTTATAATCATTGGGCTCCGTGATACCGGTATTGAACACGCTCGCCATAAAGCAATAAGGAAGCCCGTAGTCCTCATAGGCAAATGCTATATTTCCGAAGTAAGTCGATACAACCCTCTTCTCTACAGCCAGATCCGAGACGATCCCATATACGGCAAACCAGACAACGACTCCCGCCAGCGCCCACAGACGATGCATCTTACCGCTGTACTGCCCGCCTCGCCTCCACATGGAGATCACCCATATTACGACTGCAGAGATCCCCACCGCAAGGCCCACAAGCTCAACGCCGTTAAAATAGTTATTGATCAGCGTGATTCCGTCTTTCGCCACCTTAAAATCCTGGGCGTTAAACGGCGTCACACGCTTCATCAGCATATAGCCGTTCGCCACGCCCAGCGTAAGCCATAAGACGCTGATGATGATCCGCACAAACATTCGCCGCTTAACCAGATAGACCACAGAGAATGTAACAAATATCATAAACGCATTATAAAGGAACACCACCGGCGTCTCTGTCATATAGTTCCATGCTTCCACCGCGGAATGTCTGGATATCGCTTCGATGGTATAATTAATCATACACGCCAGAAGCGCATGGAATACAAGGGATAACCGATTCATGAACTGATACACCGGCTGCATCTTCCGTGCGAAAGCGCTGCTGCGTCTCGCCTCCAGAATCCTCTCCCGCCGTTCCTTCTTCGCCTTCCAGTATGCTTTTATATCCTCTTTTTTGATATTCTTTATTTTATGAAATGCTCCTTTTATGTCTGGCTTCTTCACCTGAAACTTCTTCATAATCTCTCCCAACACCTTGTTCCGGCAGCCCGTCCTTTCAAGCTGGACTAGTGCTCTTTCCCCTTGAGATTCTCAAGACGGGCGCTTACCTGCTCCTTCATCTGCCGGTACTTCTCCAGCTTGTCACGCTCTTCCTGTACCTTGGCTTCCGGAGCTTTACTTATAAATTTCTCATTGTTCAGCATACCCTGCGCTCTGGCGATCTCCTTGGTAAGCCTCGCCTCTTCCTTCGTCAGACGTTCGATCTCCTGGGCAAAATCAATCAATTCTTCAAGCGGAACATATACCATAGCGTCCGGCACTACGATTGATACGGCGTCCTCTGCAATCCCCGTCTTATCCTTCTGGATGATGAACTCACTGGCCGCCGCCATCATAACCGCCGAATTGTTCAGGAACGCAAGCCCCGCGCAGAGCTGCTGGTCTTCACAAACCACATACACCTTTGCCTTACGGGAGTTCGGAACATTCATCTCTGCGCGCACGTTACGCACCCCGCGGATGATCTCCTTAAAATGACCGACGATATTCTCGGCCATCGGGAAATTCCGATTCTCGTCATATACCGGCCACGCAGACATCATAAGCGACTCCTCCTCCGGAACCAGCTTACTATAGATCTCTTCCGATACGAAAGGCATGTACGGATGCAGAAGCTTCAAAGAATTCTTAAGCACCTCCCGCAGCGTCCACAGCGCGTCATTGGCGCTCTTCTCATCCTCGTCGGCATGGTAGATACGGTATTTCGCAAGCTCAATGTACCAATCGCAGAACTCATCCCACAGGAAATCATAGATCTTAGCCAACGCGATACCCAGCTCGAATTTGTCCATATTCTCCGTTACTTCTTTGATCAGATTGTTGCACCGGGACAAGATCCAGCGGTCTCCCGGACGAAGCTGAAAGTCCTCCGGCTCCGTCAGCTCTTTGTCTCCCAGATTCATCAGGATAAATCTGGACGCGTTCCACACCTTATTGGCAAAATTCCTGCTGGCTTCCACTCTCTCGTTGTAGAAGCGCATATCGTTGCCGGGCGCGTTTCCCGTCATCACCGTCATACGCAGGGCGTCCGCTCCGTACTGGTCGATAATCTCCAGCGGGTCGATTCCGTTCCCTAACGACTTACTCATCTTACGCCCTTTAGAGTCCCGGATCAAGCCGTGGATGAATACCGTATGGAACGGCGACTTGCCCGTGTGGGCATATCCTGAGAATACCATACGTACAACCCAGAAAAAGATGATGTCATATCCTGTCACCAACACGTCCGTCGGATAGAAATAATCCAGCTCCTCCGTATGTTCCGGCCATCCAAGGGTAGAGAAGGGCCAAAGGGCAGAAGAGAACCAGGTATCCAGCGTATCCTCATCCTGGGTAAAATGCCTGCATCCGCATTTCGGGCAAACCTCCGGCATCCCTCTCGATACCACGATCTCACCGCACTCATCGCAATAATACGCCGGAATTCTGTGGCCCCACCAGATCTGCCGTGAGATACACCAGTCGCGGATATTCTCAAGCCAGCGCAGATATACCTTATCAAACCGCTCAGGCACGAACTTAAGCTCGCCCTTTTTGATGGCTTCGATGGCAGGCTTCGCCAGCTCCTCCATCTTCACAAACCACTGCTGCTTGATCAGCGGCTCCACCGTCGTCTTACATCTCTCATGAGTCCCTACATTGTGAGAATGGGGAACGATCTTCACCAGATATCCCTGTTCTTCAAGATCCTTCACGATCGCCTTTCTCGCCTCGTAGCGCTCCATCCCGGCATATACGCCTCCCTGCTCATTGATGGTGGCGTCGTCGTTCATGATATTAATCTCCGGAAGGTCATGGCGCTTGCCCACCTCGAAATCGTTCGGGTCATGAGCCGGTGTGATCTTTACCGCGCCGGTTCCGAATTCTTTATCTACTTCACCGGCAGCATCACCGACCAGACCTGCGCGGTCGACAGCGGCTCG
>CANODD010000023.1 GCA_947564705.1 uncultured Dorea sp.
TTTGGAGGTTCCTTACGACGTTGTAATTATTGCGGTAGAACCGGAAGAATTATATGGAAATATAAGGGCTGAATTAAAAGAATTGGGTGTAGAGGATGAGAAGATTATTTGGAAAAAGCCAAGAATCATCCGAACATAGTTAAGAGAATAATACGTTAGGCTCTTGATAACGAAGTATTGAGCAAAATATAGAAATAAAGAAGACGAAGAAAAGAACAATGTAGAACTATGGCTATTAATAATATAAGTAAAAAGGAGACAGAGCAAGATGATCATTACCAAGACTCCGTTTCGCATCAGTTTCTGCGGCGGCGGCAGCGACATGGCGGATTTTTACAGGGAGCACGGCGGCTGCGTATTAAGCACAACAATCAACCGCTACATGTATCTAACCATCCATCCGTATTTCGATGAGAGCAGGACGGCGCTTAAGTATTCCCAGAACGAGATCGTAGATGATATCAATGACATCCGGCATTCGATTTTCCACTGTGTACTGAACGAACAGCATATCAGCGGGGTGGAGATCGGCAGCACGGCGGATATACCAAGCGGGACAGGGCTTGGTTCTTCCAGTTCATTCACGGTGGGGCTGCTCCATACGCTGGCTTGTTACAAGGGGAAGTATATATCCAAAGGGAAGCTGGCTGAGGAAGCCTGTAAGGTAGAAATTGAGAAGTTAGGGGCGCCCATCGGGAAGCAGGACCAGTATGCGGCCGCTTTCGGGGGCTTGAATTTTATTACGTTCCATAAGGATGATACGGTATCTGTGGAACCGGTGATTACCAAAGGGACAACCTTAAAACAGTTACAGGAGAATCTTGTGATGTTTTATACCGGGATTACACATGATGCGAATAAGATTCTGTCGGAGCAGAAGCAGAATCTTACGCAGGCTGATAAAACGGGGAATTTAATCCGTATGTGCGAATTAGCCCAAGCTATGAAACGGTCATTAGAAGAGAACCAGATTGATGATATCGGGGCAATCCTGGATGAAGGATGGCGTAAGAAGAGGGAGCTGGCCGGGAGTATCTCCAGTTCTAAGATTGATGAGCTTTATGACTGCGCAAGAAGGAACGGGGCGTCCGGAGGGAAGCTTCTGGGGGCGGGAGGAGGCGGCTTCTTATTATTCTATTGTCCGAGAGAGAAGCAGGCGCTTCTTCGGGAGAAGCTGCGCTTGCGGCCATTTCCGTTCCAGTTTGAGCATGACGGCAGTTCGGTGGTTTATATCGGTGACAAATATTGGGAGGATGCAAGATGAAAGCGTTAGTGGTTGGCGGAGCAGGATTTATAGGGAGCCATTTGTGTGATGCCTTGCTTGAGGAAGGGAACCATGTGGTCTGCATAGACAATTTTTCCCTGGGGACAGGGAAGAATATCAGGCATTTAGAAGGAAACAGAGAGTTTAAAGTCTATGAGACGGATGCCTCGGAATTATCCGGGCTTTGCAGGGTATTCGCGGCGGAGAGGCCGGATTATGTCTTCCATCTTGCGGCGAATTCAGATATTCAGGCAAGCGGCTTCAGGCCGGAAGTAGAGTATAGAAACACCTATACGACAACCTTTCAGATTCTTTCGTGTATGAGGGAATATGGCGTAAAAAAACTATTTTTTGCTTCAACCTCCGCAGTATACGGAGACAAAAGAGACGTGCTTTTAGAGGAAGAGACGGCGGGGTTGTCGCCGATTTCCTACTATGGCGCGGCGAAACTGGGAAGTGAAGCGTTAATCAGTGCGTTTTCTTATATGAATGATATGGAAGCCCTGGTATTCCGTTTTCCGAATGTAATCGGGCCGAGGCTTACGCACGGAGTCGTTTTTGATTTTATCAATAAATTAAGGAAAGACCCGGAACATCTGGAAATCTTAGGAGACGGGCGGCAGACAAAGCCTTATATCTATGTTGCCGACCTGATCGACGCCATTATGAGATTCAAGGATACGGCGCAGACAGGGGTTACTTTGTATAACGTGGGCGCAGAAGGTGAGACCGATGTGACGCGTATCGCGGATATTGTTTGTGAAGAGATGGGATTAGACCATGTGAGGTACAGCTATACCGGAGGAGAGGGCGGATGGAAAGGCGACGTGCCGAGATTCCGGTACTGCATAGATAAGATCCATGCAGCGGGATGGAGTGCGAAGCTGACCTCAGACGAAGCAGTGAAAAGGACTGTCCAGAATAACATATGAGAGTAATGAAGGCAGAGGGTTCATATCAGACGAAGGGCCGGAAGGAAATGAAAAATTATACAGCAGTTATACAGGCGGGCGGTAAGGGTACGCGGATGCGGGAATTGACCGGGGATCAGATTCCCAAGCCGATGCTCATGCTGAACGGCAAACCTATGATCCAATGGCAGATTGAAAATATAGCGAGGTATGGAATCAGGGAATTTGTGATCATCATAGGATATCTTGGGGAAAAGATCACGGAATACTTCGGCGATGGGACAGGTCTTGGCGTCAGGATTTCTTATATAAAGGAAGAAGAACCGCTGGGTTCTGCAGGAGCGCTTTATTTTCTGAAAGACCGATTAGGTCCAAGGGATTTCCTGATGGTTTTTGGAGACGTCATGATCGAACTTGACTGGAAACGTATGATTGATTTTCACGAAAAGCATCAGGGAAAAGCAAGCGTATTGGTACATCCCAATGCGCATCCTTTTGACTCGGATTTATTGCTTGTTGATGAAAAGAGGCGGGTGACAGGAATCGATCCCAAGAACCATGTGAGGGATTACTGGTATGACAACTGTGTGAACGCAGGCGTGTATATCTTATCCGGAAGAATTATGGAGATGTTCAAAAGCCCCCGGAAAATGGATCTGGAAAAAGATATACTGACCAGATTGATCGCACAGAAAGAAGTGTACGGATACCATACGACAGAATACGTGAAAGACGCGGGTACGCCGGAGCGGTTTAAGAAAGCTGCCATGGAACAGGCGGCTGGGATTTGGGAGAAGAAATGCCTTGATAAAAAGCAGAAATGTATTTTCCTGGACCGGGACGGTACGGTCAACCGGTTTAAAGGACTGATCAGCGATGAAAAGGATTTTGAACTGGAAGAGAATGCGGCGAAAGCAATCCGAAAAATAAATGAATCCGGTTTCCTTGCGATTGTCGTGACGAACCAGCCTGTTGTGGCCCGGGGGATGTGCGGAATAGAAGATGTGGAACGGATTCACAGAAAGATGCAGACATTATTAGGAAAAGAGGGCGCATATTTGGATGACATTGTATTCTGCCCCCATCATCCGGATCGGGGATACCCGGAGGAAAATCCGGCTTATAAGATTGCGTGTAATTGCAGGAAACCGGCGGTCGGAATGATTCATGATATGGCAGAAAGATATCATATAGACCTTTCCAAGTCGTACATGGTGGGGGACAGCACTGTAGATATACAGACGGGGATCAACGCCGGACTTAAGACGATTCTGGTCAGAACCGGACAAGCCGGGAAGGATGGGAAGTACAAGGCAGAGCCGGACTGTGTAGCAGACGATCTTGAAGAGGCGGCAGATTATATTTTAAGTGCAGAAGACCTGATATCAAACAGCTGAATCAACTATAGGTTTCGCTGAATTGATATAAAATTTAAAAATATAAGATATAAAAAATATAAGATAAAAAATATAGAAATGTAGAAAACACAGGATCTATAAGAGATATAAGGGAAATAAGTGATATAGGAGATACATAAATATATGTGCATAGTTGAGCATAGCAGGGAGGTATACTGGCATTTAGCGGACGATCAATCCAGGATGATTTATATGAATCGGCTGAATTACAGCCTGACTGGAGATATGCGCTTTATCGAAGATTTGGTGAATCAAACCCTGCGTCAAAACCAGACGTGGAGATCGTTTTGTGAATCCTTAAAAGAAAAAGCAGGCGGCAATGAACTGGTTATATTTGGGGCAGGAATATGGGGAAATATCTTGTATCAGGAAACGAAGGACTTCATCCGCTGGAAAGGGGTAATTGACAGTAATCCTAAAGATAAATACGTGGGGCAGCTGCCGGTGATCTCTTTTGAAGATTTTGTGAAAACATACGGCGGGGAGGTCGCCGTTCTGTCGTCATTTAAGAATGGCGGAGGGATGCTCGAACAATTGAAGGACGCAGGTATTCCGGATCGTAAAGTTATGGATGCCGGAAGCGTTATATATGCATTGACAGAGAAGGCGATTTACTTTGACTTAGAGGAATGCAGACCCAAAGGGAGGAAAGAGTTTTTTATAGACGCGGGCGGGTTTGACGGTTTAACGACGGCATCGTTCATGGAATGGTGCGGCGGGAACGGATATTCGTACATTTTTGAACCGGATGAAAGAAATAGAATATCTATCAGAAACAACCTGAAAGAAATCTCGGATTATGAGATCGTACCAAAAGCATTATGGTCGGGGACTGCAACTCTGGCAATGGATTCGAAAGGGAATTTTGCATCAAATGTCAGAGAGAAGACAGGTGAAGATCAGGAGGAAACCATAGATTCCGTTGCGATAGATGATTTTGTAAAAGAAAGAGGGATTACTTATATTAAGATGGATATTGAGGGGGCTGAAACAGAAGCTTTGCGGGGAGCCGCCAGGGTAATAACGGAACAAAAACCGAGGCTGGCGATCAGTATCTATCATAAAGAAAAGGATATATGGGAAATTCCGGCATTGCTCCTGGATTATTGCCCGGAATATCAGTTTTATCTGAGGCATTATTCATTTTCCTGGTATGATACGGTTCTATACGCTGTTGTTGAGGATGACAGTACATCATTACATTAATTCTTAAAGAATCATTGCTTACTTATTCGCGGCGGCAAGTTTCCTGCCGCAGACGGCAGAAAAGCATTGATGTGGAAAGCTATATTAGAGTGACAAAAAAGCATTGGAACGGAAAGCTATATTAGAGTGACAGAAAAGAAATGGGTGATTGATATGGAAGACTACAGAGAGAAGATAGAGCGTTACATTTCCATGGAGAAGGAGGTTCTGGACCTGCTTTCTCCGGATGAGATCAATGAGGTTATGAATATCTTAGAAGATGCGCGTATCAATGGCAGACGGATCTTTATCTGCGGAAACGGAGGGAGCGCGTCGACTGCGTCCCACTTGGAATGTGATTTTAATAAGGGGATTAGTTATGACCAAAAGGTCAAGTATGATATAGAGTGCTTAAGCGACAATGTGCCTATGATGATGGCGATCGCGAATGACATGGGGTATGATGAGATCTTCGTCGTTCCGCTGAAAAATAAGCTGAAAAAGGGAGATGTGGTGATTGGGATTTCAGGAAGCGGAAATTCCGAGAACCTGTTAAAGGCATTCCGATACGCGAATGAGTCGGGGGCGGAGACGATCGCATTTACCGGATACAGCGGCGGTAAACTGAAAGAACTTGCGAAGCACAACATTCATGTAAAAGTGGACAATATGCAGATTGTGGAGGATGTGCATCTGATCCTGAACCATATGATGATGTTCATCCTTTCCGGGATGAAAGGGTGCTGACAGATGAGGATACTTATTTTTGGCGCCGGAGATTATTACGAGAGATATAAGAAGTGGCTGGCACAGGAAGAAATCCTGGCGCTTATGGATAACTCGCCGCAGAAGCAGGGGACAGAAGTGGATGGACTTAAGGTCATGTCCCCGGAGGAGGCGGTAGGTCTTCCTTATGAAAAAATCGTGATCCTGAGCTTTTATGTAAAAGAGATGAAGAAGCAGCTGATCGGATTGAAAGTAGAAGAAAAGGATATCCTGCATTTTTATGACTTGCATGATTTCCTGAGAGGGAGAAAACCGGTTTACCTGGCGGATGCTTCAGAAAGGGCGCGGCAGATATGCGGCGATCCTGATAAAAAGAAAGAGACTATCTTGCTCTTATCTACAGATATGCTGCGTGTCGGGGGTCCGGCGAAGGTATTATTCAGCGCGGGAAAGATTTTAAAGAAAAATGGTTACTCTGTGTTGTTTGCGTCTATGGTGGACGGTGAACTGAGGGATGAAATAGAAGACGCCGGGATACCGGTGATCGTTGATGCAAACCTGCAGGTAGATACCATGGAAGAGATAAGCTGGATACAAGGATTCAGGCTGTTGATCTGTAATACGATTAATTTCTATGTATTTTTATCAAAGAGGGATTGTAATGTGCCTGTGGTGTGGTGGCTTCATGATTCAGCCTTTTTCTATGGCGGAGTAAATGCGGACAGACTTTGCGGTATTCCGCAGGAGCATCTCAAAATCGTGTCCGTAGGCGATGTCCCGAGAAAGGCGATGCATGAATTAGCGCCCCGGTTTGAGATCGGGGAACTTCTTTATGGGACAAAGGACAAAGAATCTGTCCGGCAAAGAGATTTTCCTCCGGAAGATACATGTATAGAAAATATATCTTTGAGGCATGCAAGTTCAGAAGTTTGTTTCGCGGTGATCGGATATGTTGAGAAAAGAAAGGGGCAGGATATCCTGGTGAGGGCAGTCCGGCAGCTTCCGGTACATATAAGAAAGAGGCTGCGGGTTTATATCGTAGGGAAGGATACGTCCGCGATGGCATCGGATATCAGGGAGGAGATCAGGAACATTCCGGAAATTATCATGACAGGGGCATTGGATACGGAAGAGTTTGAGAGGATGTTTGACAGAATGGACGTCCTGGTGTGTCCGTCGAGGGAGGACCCTATGCCGGCGGCAGTTACAGAGGCTATGCGAAGCGGGATTCCCGGTATTGTATCTGATGCGGTCGGGACGGCAGGTTATATCCGTGACGGCGTAGAGGGATGGCTGTTTGGGAATGAAGATGCCGGCGAGCTGGCCGAGAAGATAAAGTGGTGTGTGGAACATAAAGACCAGATTGAACAGACAGGCAGGAATGCGAGAGTCGTGTATGAAAGATATTTCTCGATGGAAGCTTTTGAACATCGCCTGATAGACCTTATTGAAGACCGAATATAATGTAAACTATTGGTTTTCGCAGCAGCCGCCAGGCGTGCAGGCATATCAGCTTGGCCTGTTGTCAGGTGAGAATGAAAGTAGTAGAAAGTAGTAGGAAGGAGCGGATCTATGTCAACAGAAAAAGATCATCTGTTTCAAGAGTATTACGGTGAGAAGATCGCCCTATATGGATTAGGGACGGAGACACAAAAAGCGCTCCTTTCGTTCGAAGGCCATTTTGAGATCACTGGTCTGCTGGATAGCTTTCAAGAAAGCGGAGAACTCTACGGAAAAGAGATCCTATCTCTGTCACATGCGATAGACGAGGGCGTGAAATTGATTATTGTGGTTGCCCGTCCTGGTTCCTGTAAGGCGATTGCAAAGAAGATCGGTGATATCTGCCGGAAGCATGAGATCGCGCTAATGGATATCCGGGGAAAGAATCTTTTGGAGCGGAAACGTGTTACTTACGACTTTGCAGGCGTTAAGGGAGGCACGAAGGAGGAGTTATACCAGAAGATTGCCCGGGCGGAAGTGGTAAGCTTCGACCTCTTTGATACGCTTATCATGCGGGAAGTATTGTCTTCGGCGGATATCGCCGGGCTGACAGAAGGGGTACTGCGTGAAAAGGGCGTCGATATCGATGGGTTTACGGCGCTTCGTATGGGGGCGGAAAAGCGGCTGTCGAAATACACGGCTCCTACATTGGAAGAATTGTATGCCGATATGAAGAAATCAATGCCGGAAGTCCCTCTTTCCGCTTCGGAACTTGCCGGACTGGAGTGGGAGACAGATTATAAGACGATTGTGCCAAGGCAGGCGGTGTGTGAGATCTTTGATTATTGTATCGGTCAGGGGAAGCGGGTTTATATTGTTACAGATACCTATTATTCTCAGGAGCGTATCAAAGCAATTTTAGAGAAATGCAGTATATCGGGCTATACGGGGATATATGTGTCTTGTGAACATGGGACCGGAAAGCGGCAGGGCCTATTCAGCAGGCTGAAAGAGAAGGAAGGAGATCGGGAGTATCTGCATATAGGTGACGACGAAGCGGCGGATATAGAGATGGCGTCCAGGGCCGGGATGGAGACATTCCACGTATACAGCGGAGAAGAATTATTGGACGCAGTCGGAAATATGGGAATGGAGCCGTATATGGACAGCCTGGCCGAGCGGCTGAAGATAGGGATGCTTGCGGCAAAGTTATTCAACGATCCGTTTCGGTTTGAAGCAAAGAAACGAAAGATAGGGATTTGGAATGCATATGATATCGGATATCTGCTCTGCGCGCCGATCATTACGGATTTTGTTTTGTGGTTCCGGGAGCGGGTGAGGCAGTATGAGATCCCTAATATCTGGTTTTGTGCAAGAGACGGCTATCTGCTGCAGAAACTATATCGGCTCATAGACGATACGAAGGATACCGTGTATTTCATGACGTCCAGGATGGCGGCAATCCGGGCGGGAATGAAGGATGAAGGGGATCTTTCCTATGTAGACAGCATGAAGTACAGCGGAACGACAGAAGAGAACCTTAAGAGCCGGTTTGGTCTGGAGGCAGAGCGCATAGAGACTGTGGATGAAAAGGCGCCGGGTTTATTAAGATACAAAGACAGTATTCTGGAAAAGGCGGTTTGCGAGCGGGAAAATTATAAGAAGTATATCAGTACGCTGAAGATAGAGGAAGGAGCAATTGCTTTTTTTGACTTTGTAGCAAAGGGAACGACGCAGATGTATGTGCAGCGGCTTGCGGGACGTTCCTTTCAGGGGTTATATTTTTTACAGCTTGAACCGGAATTCATGAGTGATAAAGGATTAGAAATCGAACCGTTTTATGGTGCGGATGAGATGGAGACCAGTAGGATTTACGACAATTATTACATACTTGAGACGATTCTGACAGCGCCGCATCCAGGCGTATGCGGATTTGACAATAGCGGAACGCCGGTCTTTGCAAAAGAAACCAGATCGGAAAAGGATATCAGATGTTTCAGCCGGGCGCAGGATGGGATTCTGGACTATTTTCAGCGATATTTGGAATTACTGCCTGAAGGTATGAGGAAACAGAGCAAGGGGCTGGATGAAGTAATGCTGGGGTTGTTTGCGAATGTAGAGATTCAGGACGATGACTTTTTGTCTCTTGTTGTGGAAGACCCTTTTTTTAACAGAATGACCGGTATTAAGGAATTGGTTCGGTGAGAATTCTTTATAAAGGCAGGCGTAATCGATAGTCGATGTTTTTAATACGATTACTTTAGACGTTTGCAATGACGTATCAATACATTGGAAATACAGAGGGAAAACGACATGCAGTTTGAACTTGTGGAGGAGATGCTGCATGTCGTGAAGGAGATACTGCCTGTTGTGAAGGAGATACTGCGTGTCGTGAAGGAGATACTGCCTGGTGTGAAGGAGATACCGTGTGTCGTGAAGAAGATTCTCGTGATGTCTGTGAATAGGAGAGACTTTGCAGAACATTCGTGAGTTGATTTTTTGATGTGAGGAGAGACTATCAGATAAGATTAATTCAAACTGCCGTAGATCCTCCTTTAAAGCATTTTCTGCTGCATGAAATAAGAAAACAAATTGAAACATAAGTATATAGTGGTGGGATATCTGGCATTTGGGTAATAGAAGAATAGAACAGAATGTCCATGTCAAAAGATGTCGATTGATTTACATTGGCATTTTCTCGTTTTTATATTATCATAAAGACGGAGATTAACACAGTTATGACAGAATGAGGTGGAGTGATATGGACAAGCTCAAAGGAAGCATGGAGTCATTAAGTGCCATGCAAGTTACGGCAGAAACAGAAGGATTAGATAGGCAGAGTAAGACACTTCTGCAGTATGTGGAAGTGCTGGCAGTAATCCTTCGGGATACAATCACAGAATATAAGGGATACAGCCGAAAAGAGGTGCAGGAGTTTATAGAGGCGGAGTCGATTATCAGTACTATGGAAGTATCACCGGGCAGAACCAATACGAAGGTTAGAGGCGATAATACAGAATTCATTCATCTAAATGAGAAAATATCTATTTTTGATCTGGCATTTCGAGCCAAGAATCCACTGCTTTCCACGGAAGATATACAGATTAACCTACATATAGACATAGAGCCGCAGAAGACATATACACCAGGATATCCGATTGAAAAGAGGGGAGTATATTATCTTGCCAGACGTTTGTCATCCCAGTTATCTTTGATACTGCAGGGAACAAATTACAATTGTTTGTTCAAATGCTACAGTATCTTTATCTGCAGAGATGACGTTCCGAAGAAAGACCGCTACAGTATACAAGTCTATGAGATAACGAATACGAAAAATACGGCTCCTGATATAGTTCCTAAAGAATATTATGATTTAATGACATTGGTAGTTATCAAATTAGGTAATGAGGTGTATAATGGAGACGAGGAGGACGAGGGATATGAACTTTTTCGTTTTCTGAATGCAATCATGTATCCACATAAAGAGGACTTTATGTCTACGATATCAGAATATATTGATTATTCTGATAGTGAGGAGTTGTGGAAGGAGGTAACTGATTTGAGTACCATAGAACAGATTAGATATGAGGGAATGGTAGAAAAGTTAACGAAAGAACTAACAGAAAAATTGACTAAGAAAGTAACAGAAGAAGTAACCGATAAAGTAACAGAAGAGGTAACCGAGAAAGTAACAGAAGAAGTAACCGATAAAGTAACAAAAGAGATAACCGAGAAAGTAACAAAAGAGATAACCGAGAAAGTAACGGAAGAGATAACTGGGAAAGTAAGAGAGGAGGGGATACAGGCTGTAATTCTTGATAATTTGGAGGAACAGATTCCTAGGGAGCAAATTCTTATGAAACTGCAGAAGCATTTTAATCTTACAGAAGAGAAATCCCAAAAGTATTATGAGAAGTATGCTGTTAAAATATAAAAAAGTATATAGAGAGGGGAATACGGATATAGCTTAAGAGTTATTGGCTCTATATCAGGATTTTTAAATTAAAAATAAGAAAATGTCGAAAAATGTCGTTTTTTATTTTAAAATGTGATATAATACATTCGGTTGATCAAAGGTAAGGAGATAAGGAGAAGAAAACTTCTCTTTGTTTGCTTACCTTTTTTTGTTATAAAAAGAAGGGAGAAAGATAGAATTAAATTTCAAGTACAGGAGAGATGTGCCATGAAGAAGAATTTGAAGAATTCAATAACTATGAGAATGCGGTTTGGATGTTTGGTAATATTGACAGTAGCTATTTTATTGAGTGCTTTTTGGAAAACAGAATGTGAAATGGTTTATGCGCAAGAGTCGGAGGGTAAGTCAGAAAAAGGGAAAAGAAGTGTAGAGATGCTGGAACCATATAATCTCAACAGTACAGGCTATGATGTGGTTTATGCGATTGATAATAGCGGAAGTGTATGGGAACAGCAAGCTGTCCGGAATCAGGCTTTCCGCAATATCAGTAATCTTGCCGTAGGCGCAGATATTCGGATAGGCATCGTGTATTTTGCCGATCACGTATATGACACATTGTCCCTGACTTCCATGGAAGACAGAGAAGGAAGCGAGAAGGTTCTGCAATTTCTGAATATAGAGCGGGAAGATCAGGATAATATAGATACAAATATAGGGAATGCCTTGGAAGCGGCTGCTAATATGTTTGATAGTCAAGACTCTTCAAGAGAGCGTATTGTTGTTCTCTTTAGTGATGGAATCAATGAAAATCTAGCGGGCGACGTCGGATATAAAGAGGCTGCAGACGGGAAGACGGAATATCAGACCGCGCGCTTAAAGTCGATGGATGCTAAAATTTACTGTGTATATCTCCAAAAGGATCGGAATGATGAGGAGTACTTGCAGGAACTGGTGAATTACTTTTCTGATGAAAGTAATTATGCGCAGCAGCGTTTTTCAAAAGTAACGGAGCAAGAAATAGATATATTGTCAGAGAAGTTTGCCGATGTCTATTTTTCAATGCAAAATAATATGAAATACCGAAAGATAATACCGGATTCATCAGGAAATGTGAATTTTTATATCCCTTCTCTCGGAGTTGAAAAATTGCAGGTATATTTAGATGGAAGGGTACAGGGATGCGGACTGGCAACAGTTGAAGAAAATCAGTATACTGTATGGGAAGATGGAGCAGCCGCATTTATTGAATATGTAAAGCCAGAAGAGGGTGACTGTACGATAGAGATTAAAGGTTCGGATACTGAAGAAATATCAGGCACGATTGCTTGTTATGCGTATCTGCAGGTTGCCGTGGAAATTAATAAGAAAGAAAAGGGAAAGGGAAATAAAGATAAAGAATATCAGATGGTAGTTCACTTTTACGACAGGGAAGGGAAGGAAATTCAGATAGATCCGGAAGCTTACGTGGACGCTAAAGTATTCCTAATCGACGAAAATGAGGAACAGACAGAAATCACACCGGTGATGAAGATAAAGGAAGGTATTGCAGAGAGTAAACCATTTGTTATGGAAGAATATGGGACATATAGTTATGAGATTCATCTGACGTATGAGGATTTTATAGACCTGAGGTATTCATCGGAAGGTGGGGCGATAGAAAAGACAGCTCCAGTTGTGCATAATATGGAAGGCGGTAAATTCCGCGGTGAAAAGACGAAAGACGGAAAAATTGCGTTTTCGATCAAAGAGAGCGAATTGTATGAAGATTGGGAGGGAGAAGAGATCACAATTAAGGAGGTTGTTCAGCTGAACGAAGCGAATCAGGTATCCGTTACACAGTCGGACGGGTATGTCAATGTTGTTGCGGATGGCACTGGCGGTGTGGATTTTGCCTTGAGGATTTTGGATGCGTCTGGAATGGGAGCGGAGGTAACAGTAAATGGAGAATTGTCAGACAAAGGAGTTGCTCGAATGCTGAAGAGGGTAATAATTGTAGTAATTCTGATTGTAATAATTATAATCATCCTGATCATCTGTTATAGAAAACGAAAAGAAAAGATTTTGGAAGAAAGTTATTTTGAATTTGATCGTATTGATAAGGAATTTGAACAAACGTCTCATACAGTTGAAGAAGAAACGCTGAAATTCAGGGAGAGTAAGACTTGTCTAAAAAGTATTTTAGAAATTGTAATTGGATACGCCAGATTAATGGAGGAGGATCAAAAAAATGATTTTGGAGTGGGCGACTACCAGCAAGAGAACTATGAAGAGCAACTCTTAGCAGAAGGAGAAGAGATAGAGAAGAGTATCGAGAGTGCAAAGAAAGGAATCGAAATCTTTGAGATTAAGGTAAAAAATATAAAAAAGAGGCGGGAACAAGAAACTGTAAATGTAGGATATGCTAATCAAGAGATGAAGGAGTGTTGTGAAGGGGCGTTTGTAGAATTGAATAAACTGAAGGATGGCTATAGAAAATTCAGAAAGCAGAATGAAAATCTGAACAATCAGATAAGAGAGATACAAAACGCGAATAAGACGATTTATGAGATGTTAAGAACCAATATAGAATGTAAATTATTAATTAGAGATATTACAACGCTGCCGAATGTGAGGGGGCAGAAAGGCTGCCGTAATGATGCGGGTAGACCTTTGCAGGGATTTTATAAATTGGATGATGTGAGACTGCTGGGAAAAGACAGATTGAAAGACAATGTTGGTAAGACGGGAGTCTATGTCTATGGATATGAAGATGAGGGCGGGGCAGTTGGGCTCGAATTAAGAAGTAGCATAGGGTTTTATTGTAATTTGTTAGGGGATCACACAGAAGAGGGGCTTATAAAAGAGGAGCTTATAAAAAGGATGAAGCTTGTAAAGGGAAGTCTCTATCGGCTGAAGGTTCAAGTGGATAATCAGGAGATAGGTATGATATTAGAAGTGCAATAATTACAAAAAAAGAAAGGAAGATATGGATGATGAAGAAGTTGAATTTCTGCCCATATGAGTTTCAAGATATTGATATGGATAATTTGGCGTATGAATTAACGTTTCCAAAAAAGTGGTCCTGGGAGTTGGTTAAGGAAAAGACGGTTGTCGGTACAGAGCAAAAGCCGTATATTGCAGAAATAGATGACCGACGAGAAGTCCATTTCAGAAAAGATGGATCGGTTGAACACATAGTTTTGCTTGAGGCGCCCAGACAGGGAAGAAAAAATGGTTTTCAAATTTTGATAGAATATATAGAACGCGAAAATGCAAAGAATATGGAGAAATCAAGAAAAGCTCTTCCGGCAATTGGGACAGAGGATGATCTGGATGAGGACATAGGATTATTTGTTGACGCAAAGGACGAGAAAATGCAGCTTTTTCATGTGTCAGGTGAAAGGTGCGAGGAATTTCAGGATAAAGACGGTAATATTATTATGTATGCAATACCTTGCTGCCCTCATTGTCATAACAGACTTCCGATAGGATGGGATAAGGCGGAAGATTTTGGTGCGATTGCGCTGATGGCTCCCTCTGGAGGTGGAAAGACTACCTTTTTGTTATCCATGATGAACAAGAATTGGAAAGCTTTTCGAAGATTAGGAGGATATCCGGACAACAGGTATAAACTCAATATCACATCGGCACATTGGCAACATGATATTAAAGATGCGACGTATAATGAAATGGTAAAGAATTCGGAAGAAATGTGTAAAAAGGGAGGAGTATGCCAGGATCATACGAACAGAGAGTACTGGATTCCCCCGGTTTTTTTGACGGTTGAGTATTACGGGCATACTATGATCGTGGGGCTCTATGACAATGCGGGAGAGGAACTCAGACAGATGAATATTAGGGAGAGCCCGAATTTAAAAATGCTTTTGGATAAGATGTATGCGGGAATGTATTTGTTTGATCCCAATGATCTGAATATTGTGTTGCCGCGAAGGAGAAAAGAAAATATAAAACAAAAACTTGAGGAATGTAATCTACTATCTATTGAAGAACAAGGCAAGTTACAGCAAAATGCACAGGGAGAAGTAACCGGAAGGGAATTGGTGGAGAGGATCGAAATATTATCCAATGAAAAAGGGGATAGTTCACGCGCATTGGAAGTTTACGAAGCATATAGGAGTATTTTGCAGCAGTATGGTTATCAGGGGCAGATGGAGAAGATGTATTTTGCAGGAATAATTATCAAGAGCGATCTGTTGGAGAATATTAAGGAGATTAGAGCAAAGAGGAAATACGATATATTATTTGATAGGAAAACTGTAAAAGATATACTTGATACAGATTCAATGGAAATGAGAAGCGAATTGGTTCAGGAGATGATCAAGGAATTTCAATTGTTTGAATCTGTAGATATAGACGATTTTAAGAGGGATTTTGGAGAAATTGATGAAAAGGGACAGTATACAGGCAGGCAAGCCGTATCATGGCACTGTATCAGCGCCTTGGGATGCGACGCAGATACACCCAAGGTGCATGGCTGTGGAGGCAGACTGCAAGGAGAGTATGCGCCAATCAGAGTAGCGGAACCGTTACTAACATGCATATTAAAACGGATAGCAGATAATGGATGGATAGAAGGGTAGGATTATGGAGTTTGAACAGGCTATATATACGAGAGGAAATAATTTGTTGTTTGAACCAGATTTAGACATAGGTCTTGGGATTGTTGCTTCCAGTAAGATGGACAGGCAGTTTGTGATGCAGTGTAAAAGAATTGGCGGAAATTTCAAGTCAGAAAGAACGGAGGAAACAGTACAATTCGTGATATATTCGGAGGGATTTCATAGTTATGTTGGAGTGAGCCTTCGCCCGGCGTTGAATGAAGACGGAGGTGGGGCCAATATAGAATGTCGCATTTTTGTACCTGCCGAGAATGAAAAAGGTAAAGCAGAAGAAAGATTGGGCAAACCGGAGAGCTACTATATTGACTATCATTCGGTGAACACATTTGCGGTTGATGGAAGGTTGGAGAGAGTGGAACTGCCTCAGGGTTCAAGTCCTGTGAAAAGAAATTGTAGAAATATTATAAACAAATATTTCACGGAACCAAAAAAGTTGGCGTATTTTCTATATAAGATGTATCCGATTCTGTTTGCAGAAAAGAGATTTTTATTAATTTTATTGGATGCAGATCAGTGGAAGGAAGAGTTATTTACTATAGCAGGAGAAATAACTTCTTTGGCAAATTATCTTGCGCCTGTGAATCCGGATGGCGGTATAGAATATCGGAAAAGACTTTCCTATAGTGTGAATGCGGAGAAAAATATGGGGATAGCGAGTATTGCATATTCGGCGGACGAAAGCTTAAGCCATGAGAATTGCCTCTATCTTGGGAAAGAACTGGATGAAAACATACCGGAAGTTTATCTGGCGCTCGCCCAAAAAGCTACGGAATCGGTTTGTAAATATCAGAAATTTATAGATGAGATATTAGATGATAAAGCAGAGAATATAACCAGCAAGAAGATGCAAGAGGGCTATTTCTGGTGGAAGTTAAGTAACGAAGAGAAGGTTCCAAGGAATGAAATCCCTTTCCGGATAGAGGAGTTAGTCGAGCAAGCTGCCAAAGATCAGAATGAAGAAAAACTGTTCATAAAGTATATCCTTTTGGCGGATGATCTGGAAACCGGGGAGCTGCGAACCATATGGGATAAGTTTATTTGTCCAGGGTTCTGTGATAGACCCAAATCACAAGAAATAATAGATCTTATGGAACATATGATTCTCCAGATGTATGAAAGAAGCCGGAAGGGATATCGACATTTTTTGACGGATATTCCGGGAGATATACAATTTGATATTATGTTTCGGATATTTCTTCGAAATGATTCCTGTATCCGAAAGCATTTTGAGACAATACAGTCATTTGAAGAATATTGGGATGCGCTCAAGTTGTATAATTGTCTGAATAGTAATGAGAAATATATAAATTATATTCAGCAGTGTAGCTTTGCAAGAGAGATCCCAGAAGGAATACGAAAGGATTTCTTTTATACATTAAGGATCAGCGCTATTGATAAGAAAGAGGGATTAAGGGCGTTGAAAATTATGTGGCGAAAAATTCAGCAGGACGATATCTGCAGCATGCTTTTTTGTTCACTGGCGTTTGGTAAGCAGGGATATAGCATATGGGATGCTATTGGAATAGGAGATCTGGAACGGTATGAGAAAATTAGATCTAGGATAAAGGAGAAACCTTATTTTTCTTCAATTGAAGAAGAACAATTAAAAGATGGAGGGAGAAGAAAGGCGGAGTTAAACCGTGTGTGTTATGGTCTCTGGAAGCTTGTAGTAGAACAGAAAAGGTATAATTTGAACGGATTAGAGAATTTTGAACCGATCGAATTCTATGAAGAAAAGGAGGAATTTTTTAATCAGTTGGAAGGCATCGTAAAGAAGAGGGCAGAAGTTCAGGACGGTATTATATATTTGGAGTTGGAATTGGAAAAGGAAAAGATTTGGTCAAGACTTCCAAAGAAAGCGCCGTATGGAAGGCAGGGTATGTATAAAAATTTAAGGACAAAGTTCCCTCAGTTGTATGAAAATTTACTGCATATTTCTGATAACGGAATAGAGCCTCAAGTTGTAGAGATGATTCAGGAAATTCGAAGATTTGAGGTTGATTTAGGGGAATCGAATAAAGAGCGAAATAATGCGGGAAGGGGTATGGTCAATGCTGGAATAGTGGATGTAAAAGTGAATGAAAGCGGACGATCATTAGAGGAACGTCTATATAAATTAGAAGATGAAATGTGTGGATTGAAAAAAGAGAACCAGGAACTAAAACAGAAAATCGAAGAATTGGCGTACAGGATAAACAGACAGTCGATATCGGCACATTCTTCCATGGAGTCGGATCCTCAGAATGTGGAAAGAAATGATGTGAGCAGGAAAGCTGGGCATGTAGCGAGAACTTCTAAATGTGATAATCAGGAATGGTACAGAGATCATAAAAGGCGGTTGAGATGAAATGAACAGACGGGCATATGTAGATTGGATTCGTAAGGTACGGGGAAAGATGAGTCAGGA
>CANODD010000024.1 GCA_947564705.1 uncultured Dorea sp.
ACTGCATCCTTGACTCCAACTCCTGAAGCTGAGCCTTCTGCATTTCCTCTAAACGGCTTGTGAAGATTGTAAGCAATCGGTACGCCAAATATAAATCCTCTGGATTCCGGGCCCACCACCAGATCAAACTCCACATCCTTAAGCTTCTCCTGCATAAGGTCAATGGCAAGCGCAAGACCGTCCGCGTCCTGCAGAATGCTGGTTACATCACGGAATATAATTCCCGGCTCCGGAAAATCCGGAATACTTCTTACGTACTCTTCAATCTTTTTCATATGAACCTCTCCATTCCTTTTTTTCAATACTTTTTTTAGTATAGCATTAGTTTCGGTGATTTTCAAGACTGAGCAATTCTAAAATGCGTCAGTATGATTTGCGGAGTTCTCCTTCCCATGTATTCGTTGATATCCGGATAGAAAGCGGCAGAAATCATCATACGGCCGCCTCTTCCCCCCAGCATATCCGCCGTCGCTTTTTTTCCATATTTTTCTTCCAGCATATGCAGGAGTCTTTCCGATTCCCGGAAACACATGGCGTCTATCACCGTCCCGGCGGAATCTTTTACCCGCAGTTTCAGGACATTGCGGTTCTTTCCCAGAATCTTCCCGCTTAAGATCTCCACATTCCGCGCCGCGAATACCGGCTTGGTATTCCCGTTGCCAAAGGGTTCCAAAAGGGACAGTTCCTGAACGAAAGCTTCTGTTACACAAGAGAACGGAAGTTCCATATCGATAGCCACCTTCTCCGACAGATCCTCTTCTGTGAGTTTACAGTTCTCGTTGAGCATCCGGCCAAGTTTCTCCAGATTCTCCTTCTTCAGAGATAAGCCGGCTGCCAGCTTATGTCCGCCGTAACGGGTCAGCAGTTCTTTGCATTTGCTGAGTTCCTCATACATATGATATGCATCGACGGACCGCCCGGAACCTTTGATACCTTCCTTTGCATCCGTCAGAACAAAAGTCGGTTTATAATAGCTCTCCCTAATCCGCCCTGCTACGATTCCCGCCAGACTCTCATGACACTCCGGGAGATAGATCACCAGAACCTTATCTCTTCCGGCTTCCGTACTTTCCACTAACTCCTTCGCCCGTGCCACCGCTTTTTCCGTCATATCCTTCCGGCTTTCATTCAGCGCTTTCAGGTCTCCTGCCAGTATATCCGCCTCTTTCTTATTTTTCGCTCTCAGAAGCCCCAGCGCTCTCTTTGCCGTATCAAGCCTTCCGGTGGCATTCATACACGGCCCCAGAATAAAACCGATATGATAAGCAAGGATCTTATCTCTCTCAATCCCCGTACACTCTATCAGGGCGCGGAGTCCGGGACTATGGGTACGCCCAAGCATCCGAAGGCCTTCCTTCACAAAGATTCGGTTCTCACCTGACAGCTCCATCACGTCGCCTACCGTCGCAATCGCCACATTCTCTATCAGATAATCCAGCTCATCTATGTCTCTTCCCATCGCTTCACAGAGGGCCTTTACCAACTTATAGGCAACCGCCGCGCCGCATAACCCCTTGAACGGATATTCACATCCCGGCTGTTTCGGATCGATCACCGCGTCTGCAGGCGGAAGCCGGTACGAACGCTTCTCACCATTCTCGTCATACGGCACCTCATGATGGTCTGTTACGATGACCGTCATCCCCAGACTCTTCCCCAAAGCGATCTCATCGGCCGCCGCAATTCCGTTATCACAAGTGACGACCGTATCAATCTCTTCTCTGTGCGCTTTCTCGATCAACTCTGCATTCAGTCCGTATCCGTCTTTCACACGATCCGGAATATCACTGTCCACATCGCCGCCGAGAGCCCCTATTCCTTCTAATAATATGTAAGTTGCATTGATTCCGTCGATATCATAATCTCCGATTATGCGGATCTTATCCCGGCTCTCTATCTTCTCTCTCAAGATATGAACTGCCTGAGCCATTCCCTTCAACTGCATCCCGTCGTGCAGATCTTTAATTGTCCCGTTCAGATATCGGTCTATCTCTTCATCCCCCATCACTTCTCTGTTCCTGATCAGAGAAGCCAGCCTCCGGCTGATCCCGAACCTCCTGCTAATCGCCTCAAAATCTGCACCTTTCCGTAAAAGTACCCAACGTTCCATCCTGTCTTCCTCCATTATCATCTGATGTACTCTCGAAATTCCTCCTACACTCTGTCTGTTTCGCGGAAACACACCGAAAAGCAGCCGACTTGTCAGGCCGGCTGCTTATATGCTCTGCTATTTCGTTTTGCTTCCTTCTGCTGTCTTTCCGATCTTCATCCGCATCACATACCACAGCGCTCCGGTAATACATACGGAAGAATACGCGCCGCATATTACTCCCATCATCAGAGGCGCCGCAAATTCACGGACAGAGCTGACGCCCATAATAAAGAGCAGCGCTACCATCACAAATGTTGTCAGCGACGTATAGATACTTCTCGTAAGCGTCTGTGTAATACTCTTATTCACCAACTCCATCAATTCTGTCCTCTTCGACTGATAGTGTAACTCCTCACGGATACGGTCGAAGATAACGATCGTCGCGTTGATAGAATAACCTACGATCGTCAGCATACACGCAATGAACGTGTTGCCCACAGAGATTCTTGCAATTGCATAGAATCCCATTACAACCAGCACGTCGTGCAAAAGCGCAAGGATCGCGCTTGCCGCGAACCGGATATCCTTGAACCGGAACCAGATATAGAGCAGCATGCAGATCGTCGCTACGATAACCGCTACCACCGCGTCCTGACGCATCTCGTTACTTACGGTAGAACTGATATTCTCGGCCGTAATCTTTGACTCGTCTACGCCGAATTCCTCCGCCATAGCCTTATTAAGCTCTTCACGCTTATCAAGCTCTAAGGTCACCGTCTTAATAACCACCTGGTTGGTTCCCGCTACCTTTTGAGTCTGAACATTATTGTCGCCTGTAACCTCTTCTACTACAGGAACGATCTTCTCATCGATCTCGTCAATGGTGTAATCTTCATTAAACGTTACGTTCGTAGAAGTACCGCCTTCAAATTCCAGACTGTAAGCAAACGCTCCCTTTCCCCTGGAAGAATTCACTCCCATAACTGCAAGTCCCGCTACGATCAACGCGATAGAAATAAAGAAGAACACGCCGCGCTTCTCTACGAAATGAATCGGCTCTCTCTCTTTTCTCGGACGATAGTACAGGCTCTCCTTGCGAAGTCCTACCGCATAGAATGCGAATACGATCAGCCTGGTCACAACCAGCGCCGTAAACATAGATACGATAATACCGATCGCCAGCGTCTGGGCGAATCCCTTTACGGAACCTGATCCTCTGAACCACAGAACCGCCGCCGCGATCAGAGTCGTCACATTACCGTCCACGATAGCAGACATCGCCTTCTGGAAACCGGTTTTAAGAGAATTCTTCACACTCTTTCCCCGGGTCATCTCTTCCCGTACACGCGCGAAGATAATAACATTCGCATCCACCGCCATACCGATACCCAGGATGATACCCGCGATACCAGGCAATGTCAGCGTAATGTTGAACCCGTTCAGGATTATCATTACCAGCTCCGTATAAATCAACAGCGCAAGTCCTGCCGCAAGTCCCGGAAGATAATATACGAAGATCATAAAGACAATAATCAGAACCAGACCGATCGCTCCCGCTTTCAAGCTGGTGCTGATCGCCTGTTCTCCAAGCTGTGCACCTACGACGTTCGAACGCAGCTCCTCTAATTCCAGCTTCAATCCGCCGATACGAATCGTAGAAGCCAGATTATCTGCTTCTTCAAACGTAAAATTACCCGTGATATATGCCTGTCCGCCTGTAATCGCTTCATTTACACGAGGACTGCTGATGGTTTCACTATCATAGATGATGGAAATAGTCTTTCCTACATTCTCCTCTGTGGCTTTCGCGAATTTCTCTTTTCCGCTCTCATTCAGGTTCAATTCTACGGAATACTCACGGTTCCCCATGTTATCCTCACCCGCTTTCGCAGATGCGGTCTCCACATCAGAACCGGTGATTACGGTCTTCCCGTCCTCCGTCTTGAACTCCAGGGCTCCGGGTTTTCCAAGATCATCCAGTATCTTGTTGGCATCCGTTACGCCCGGAATTTCAATATTGATTCTGTCGCTTCCCTCCTGATAGACACTTGCTTCCGTGCTGTACTGCTCCACACGCTTCTGAAGCTTATAGATCGTGTCGCTCATCTCTTCCTCAGTCGGATTCTTGTCTTTTACCTGGTATGTGATGCTGACGCCGCCGGCAAGATCCAATCCAAGCTTGATGTTCTTCATCGCGCCGGTTCCCGTCTTACCAAATCCCACCAGTACCGTAAAACCCATCAGGGCGATCAGCGCTACCGTCACCACAAGACTGAGTATACCTCTGTTCTTCTTCATGATTTACATTCCTTTCTACGCTTCTGCCAAAGCTGCTTTTATCATAATCGCGCACTCTACACGCTTTCGCTGCATCTCGCATCCTATATCATAGGTATCGTGGATCGTACTATGGAAATTCCAGGCATTCGCCATACACCCTCCGCTGCAGTAAAATTTCGCGAAACAATCTCTGCATTTTTCTTTCGAATATACATTACAGCTTCTGAAATCATCTGCGATCTCAGGCTTCTTGATTCCTTCCTCCACGTTTCCCATCAGGAATTCTTCCTGCCCTACAAACTGATGACACGGATACAGGTCGCCCCAGGGCGTGACAGCCAGATACTCCGTTCCTGAACCGCATCCCGACAGTCTCTTAGCCACACAGGGTCCACCGTCTAAGTCTATCATAAAATGAAAGAAATTAAAACCTTTTCCTTCTTTTTCTCGTTCAATCATAATCCTTGCCAACCTGTCGTACTCTTCCATAATAACCGGAAGGTCTTCCCGGCGGATGGCGTAAGGGTCGCTTTCTTCCCCTACCACCGGCTCAATCGACATCTGTTTGAATCCCAGATCCGCAAAATGCAGGATATCTTCTGAAAAATCCAGATTCTCACGGGTAAATGTCCCGCGTATGTAATATTTTTCCTGGTTACGGCTTTCGGCAAGCTTCTGGAACTTTGGGACAATCAGGTCATAACTTCCCTTTCCGCTGCGAAACGGCCGCATCCTGTCGTTGACTTCCTTTCGTCCGTCCAGGCTCAGCACCACATTGTCCATCTCCCGGTTCACAAATTCCTGCACCTCATCGTTCAGAAGCACGCCGTTCGTCGTGAGCGTAAACCGAAAATGCTTATCATGAAGCTTCTCCTGGGACCTCCCATAATCTACCAGGTCTTTTACCACCTGCCAGTTCATAAGCGGCTCGCCGCCGAAAAAATCCACTTCGAGATTCCGTCTGCTTCCCGAACCTGCGATCAGAAAGTCAAGCGCCTTTTTTCCGGTCTCATAACTCATCAGAGCACGCCGGCCGTGATACTCACCTTCTTCGGCAAAGCAGTATTTACAGGCCAGATTGCAGTCATGGGCAATATGCAGGCAGAGAGCCTTCACCACCGTCTTGCGCCTCTTCACCTCGTCAATCATGCTTTCATAGGTATCTCTTACAAATAACTGGCCGGCTTCTGTCAATTCTGTCACATCCGACAGCGCGTCTTTGATCTCGTCTTTATCATATCGGCCGTCAAGCTCTCGGATAAGCTTTGCCAACGTGTGCGGATCCTCCAGCACCTCTGTCGGAATCTCTGACTCTCCCTGCCAAAGCGCGGCTGAATCGCTCTGCGTCCGGTCCGCCGTTTTGCCCAGGGAATGGTCTTCTTTGAGCTTACAGATACCGGCAATCACATCATAGCAGAGCTGATCCACCACATGGACCGCGCCGCTTACAACATCCATCACGATATTATATCCATTACTCTGATACTGATGAACCAAGGTTCTATACCCCTTTCCATATCTTTTCTGCAGATACATCATTGAAATAATCTTCAAGAAAACATCGGCAAGATCTGTCCTCCGGGATTCTCCCCATGACATACCGTGAGACAATAAGAAACAGCGACCATAAGACCGCTGTCCCGGGTGTTCCGCTATAAATCAGAATTATTTCTTCTGTTCACATGTCTGGTTTCCTACCGTGCAGGATGTCTTGCATGCTGACTGGCAGGATGTCTGACACTCGCCGCATCCGCCCTTTTTCAGGCTGTTGTTCATCGTCTGTGTATTTAATGTCTTTACATGTTTCATGATCTTGACCCTCCTTCTCTTTACTTAACTTCTGCTATTATAGCATTTCATTTTCATTTTCGCAATAGATTTCTTGCGCGATGTCTACAAGTGTCAGATTCTTCTGGTCAGCGTTCTCAAGGCTTCCGATAAGTGCTTTTGCCGTATCAATAGCTGTCAGTACATTCACACCCGTCTCGACGGCACTGCGCCGGATTAAAAATCCGTCTTTCGAATGTTCTGTTCCGCGGCGGGGCGTATCAATCACAAGATCGATCTTATGACCCAGAATAAGATCCAGCAGATTCGGGGAACCTTCTTCAATCTTATTCACTTCTTCCGCTTCTACTCCGGCTTCCTTAAGCGCCCTTGCCGTCCCTTTCGTCGCGTATATCTTATATCCGATCTTCAGGAAACGTCTTCCGATCTCAGCCGCCTCTTCTTTATCCTCTTCCCTTACCGATATGATCATGTTCTTATTGCGCGGGAGCCGGATTCCTGCGCCGAGGAAAGCTTTATAAAGCGCCTCTTCAAATGACTTTGCCAACCCCAGGCATTCGCCGGTGGATTTCATCTCCGGGCCAAGGCTTATCTCCGCCCCGCGTATCTTCTCAAAGGAGAATACCGGCATCTTCACGGCGAAATAATCTGCCTCCGGCTGTAACCCCGGAGTATAGCCAAGTCTTTTCAGTTTCTTTCCGTTCATCACCTTCACGGCCAGCGGTACGATGGGAATCCCTGTTACTTTGCTGATATACGGCACCGTACGGCTTGATCTCGGATTGACTTCGATGACATATACTTCTTCACCGCAGACGATAAACTGGATATTAATCAGGCCTACTATGTGCAGCGCCCGCGCAAGCTTCCCTGTGTATTCCTCGATCGTCCGCTTCGTCTGCCCTGAGATACTCCTTGCGGGGTAGACCGATACGCTGTCTCCCGAATGAATCCCCGCCCGTTCAATATGTTCCATGATCCCCGGAATCAGGATATCTTCTCCGTCGCACACCGCGTCTACTTCTATCTCCTTGCCCTGGAGATATTTATCTACCAGGATAGGATGATCCTGCTCGGTCCGGTTGATAATTCCGATGAATTTATCAACATCAGAATCGCTGACAGCGATCTGCATTCCCTGACCGCCCAGGACGTAGGAAGGCCTCACAAGCACCGGATACCCAAGCTTTTGCGCCACTTCTTTGGCCTCCCCTGCCGTATATACCGTTCCTCCGCTGGGGCGCGGGATCTTGCATCTGCTAAGGATCTCGTCAAAAAGCTTCCGATCTTCCGCGGCGTCTACATTCTCTGCCGAAGTTCCCAGTATCGGCACCCCCATCTTCATAAGCGCCTCCGTAAGCTTAATCGCCGTCTGTCCTCCAAACTGTACCACCGCCGCGTCAGGCTTCTCCAGGTCTGCTACACTCTCCACATCCTCCGGCGTCAACGGCTCAAAATACAGCTTGTCCGCAATATCAAAATCCGTACTGACCGTCTCTGGATTATTATTGATAATGATCGTCTCATAGCCTTCTTTCTCGAATGCCCATGTACAGTGTACGGAACAGAAATCAAACTCGATCCCCTGGCCGATCCTTATAGGCCCCGATCCCAGGACTAATACCTTCTTCTTCCCTTCTGTCCGTTCCGCTTCGTTCTCACTTCCATATACGGAATAGTAGTAAGGCGTTTTTGCCTCAAACTCTGCGGCACAGGTATCTACCATCTTATAAGAGGCCGTGATTCCCAGGGCACGGCGCATATCCCGGACCGCCTGTTCTTCTGTCCCTGCCAGCGCCGCAATCACACGGTCGGGAAACTCCATACGCTTTGCTTCTCTTAAGAGGTCTTCCTCCAGTGGCTTCCTCTTAAGCGTCTGTTCCATCTTAACCAGACGCGCGATCTTATCGATGAACCAGATATCGATCTTCGTCAGTTCATGGATCGCTTCATAAGAGACGCCCCTCCTGATTGCCTCGGCAATCTTCCACAGCCTCCGGTCGTCTACTTTCTGCAGCTTTTCAAGCAGCTCTTCCTTCATCAGGCAGGAATAATCGTAAGACATCAGGCTGTCCACATGCTGCTCCAGAGAACGGAGGGCTTTCATCAAAGCCCCCTCGAAATTGTCGCAGATACTCATCACTTCTCCGGTGGCTTTCATCTGTGTCGTCAGCGTATGTTTGGCGCTTATGAATTTATCGAACGGAAGCCTTGGAATCTTCACCACGCAATAATCCAGCATAGGTTCAAAACAGGCGCAGGTCTTCTCCGTTACCGCATTGCGTATCTCATCCAGGGTATATCCAAGCGCAATCTTCGCCGCGACCTTCGCGATGGGATACCCGGTCGCTTTGGACGCCAGAGCGGAGGAACGGCTGACACGGGGATTCACTTCGATCACACAATACTCGAAAGATTCCGGATTCAGCGCAAACTGTACGTTGCATCCTCCTGTAATCTGAAGCTCGCTGATAATATTCAAAGCCGCGCTCCGCAACATCTGGTATTCCTTATCTCCCAGTGTCTGGGAGGGCGCCACTACGATGCTGTCTCCCGTATGGACGCCCACCGGGTCCAGATTCTCCATGTTGCAGACCGTAATGCAGTTGCCCCTGCCGTCGCGCATGACTTCATATTCTATCTCTTTCCAGCCTGCGATACAGCGTTCTACCAATACCTGCCCCACTCTCGAAAGTCTCAGGCCGTTTCCCAGGATCTCTATCATCTGCGTCTGGTTATACGCGATACCGCCGCCGCTGCCGCCCAGGGTATAGGCGGGACGCAGAACCACCGGATATCCGATCTTTCCGGCGAATAAAAGACCTTCCTCTATACTCTCCACTACCATGGACGCCGCACATGGTTCCCCGATCTTCTCCATCGTCTGTTTGAATTCCTGACGGTCTTCTGCTTTCTTGATCGTCTCGGCCGTAGTTCCGATCAGACGTACGCCATGCTCCCTTAAAAAACCGTTGTCATGAAGTTCCATCGCCAGATTGAGCGCCGCCTGTCCTCCCAGCGTCGGGAGCACGCTGTCCGGCTTCTCTTTTAATATGAGCTGCTCGATAACTTCCGCCGTCAAAGGCTCTATATAGACGTGATCCGCAATGTTACTGTCCGTCATGATGGTCGCCGGATTCGAATTGAGAAGTACCACTTCGACTCCTTCTTCCTTCAAAGAACGGCATGCCTGGGTTCCCGCATAATCGAACTCCGCCGCCTGCCCGATCACAATCGGCCCTGAGCCTATGACCAATACTTTTTTAATCTCATTTTTCTTCGGCATGGTTATTCTCCTCTCATCATATCTATGAAACGGTCAAACAGGTATCCTGTATCCATAGGTCCGGGACTTGCCTCCGGATGGAACTGTACCGTGAATATATTCTTTCCTATATACCGGAATCCTTCATTGGTTCCGTCATTGACGTTGACGAACGCTTCCTTTGCCACGGACGGAGCCATCGACTGCGTATCCACCGCATATCCGTGGTTCTGGGACGTGATATAGACTCGGCCGTCTTCCATATCCTTCACCGGATGATTCCCGCCCCTGTGTCCGTATTTTAGCTTGTATGTCCTCGCTCCGTTGGCCAGCGCCATCAACTGGTGCCCCAGACAGATTGCAAAGACAGGGATTTTGCCGGCGTACAGTTTCCTGATCTCCCGGATGATTCCGGTACATTCCTTCGGGTCTCCCGGTCCGTTGGAGAGCATGATCCCATCCGGCTTATCTGTCAATATCTCTTCCGCCGGAGAATACGCCGGATAGACGGTCACCTCACACCCGCGCTTTACCAGGGAACGTATGATATTCCTCTTCTCCCCCAGATCAAGCAGGGCGACTCTGAGACTGTCTTTTGAAGCCAATGTCCCGGCAGGAACCACATACTTCCCCGCACACGTAACCTGCCCGACCGCGTCTGTAATCTTATATTTCTTCAAATCGGAAATCACCTTCTCAAGATCATACGAAGGATCCGTGGTGATCATGCCGTTCATGATTCCCTTATCCCGCAGACGTTTCGTAAGGGATCTGGTGTCGATCCCGGCAATTCCGGCAATATCCTGCTGCCTTAAGAATTCCTGTACGGCGCCTTCACACCGGAAATTACTCGGCGTATCCGCCAGTTCTCTCACGATATATCCCTTCGCCCATCCTCTTTCTGATTCCATATCCGGCGTAACACCGTAGTTTCCAATCAAGGGATACGTCATAACCACTGCCTGTCCGGCATAAGAAGGATCCGTGAGCACCTCCAGATACCCTGTCATAGAAGTGTTGAATACAATCTCTGCCATAACGCTCTTCCCGGAGCCTATGCTGGTTCCGACAAACACCGTTCCGTCTTCTAATATCAGATACGCTTTCATATCTTCACCTTTGTCCCTTTCCCGGCGCGGCCGGGGCGGTATACGCACCCGCTTTGCCCGTCATACAAAAAAAGAGCCAGAAACCCTTACGCGGATTCCTGACTCCCTTGTCAGTATTTCTTTACCGATAATACATTATGAAGCCTTTTGCTCCATTTGTCAAATATTTTCCAACCTCCTGTCCATTGTTCATTGAAAATGGATTTTCAAATAAGACTTGACAATTCGAATTTTCCGAGTATACTACTGTCCATAAGCAAAGGCGCTTTGGATGACTCCAGGGCGCTTTTTGTTTTGTATGTGTATCAGTCGGGAAAGGAGAATTTATAAACATGGGAATAAAGGAAGAATGCGGCGTATTCGGTATCCTGAATCCCCGCGGAGAGGATGCCGCCGCTTCTGTCTACTACGGACTGTCTGCGCTTCAGCACCGCGGGCAGGAATCCTGCGGGATCGCCGTATCCGACACCAACGGTCCCAAGGGAAATATGAACGTACATACCGGCATGGGACTGGTCCAGGAAGTTTTCAAAGAAGATTCACTGGACAAACTCAAAGGAAATATGGGAGTCGGGCATGTCCGCTACTCTACAACCGGAGCCGCCACGCTGAACAATGCACAGCCCCTTGTATTGAACTATATCAGGGGTACTCTGGCGCTGGCGCATAACGGCAATCTGGTCAACACCGGAGAACTCCGGGAAGAACTCGCCCAAACCGGCGCAATCTTTCGGACAACGACGGATTCTGAGATCATCGCCTACGAGATCGCACGTGCGAGAGTCCATACCCGGACCGTAGAAGAAGCGATCCAATTGACTGCTTCAAAGCTCAAAGGCGCCTATGGCCTGGTAATCGCAAGTCCGCGTAAACTGATCGGAGTACGGGATCCCCTGGGAATCAAGCCCTTGTGTATCGGCAAACGGGAGGATTCTTATATCATTGCCTCGGAAAGCTGTGCCCTGACCGCAGTCGGAGCACAATTCATCCGGGATATTAAGCCCGGTGAGATCGTCACGATCTCCCATGAGGGAATTGCCTCCTCGCTTCATCTGCACCAGACGAAAGAAGCTCATTGTATCTTCGAATACATCTATTTTGCCAGACTTGACAGTTCCCTGGACGGCGTCTCTGTCTATGAATCCAGACTGAAAGCCGGCGCCGCTCTTGCAAGAGCCTATCCGGTCAGAGCCGATCTCGTCACCGGCGTCCCGGATTCCGGAATCACGGCGGCACAGGGCTATGCCAAAGAGTCCGGTCTTCCTTTCGGGCTGGCATTCTATAAGAACAGCTATGTGGGCAGAACCTTTATCAAACCCACGCAGAAAGAGCGGGAATCCAGTGTCCGCCTGAAACTGAGCGTACTGAAAGAAGCGGTAAAGAACAAAGACATCGTCCTGATCGATGATTCCATCGTCCGCGGCACCACCATCGCCAACCTGATCCGTCTGTTAAAACAGGCGGGCGCAGGCAAAGTGCATGTAAGGATCAGCTCCCCGCCTTTCTTGTATCCCTGCTACTTCGGAACGGACGTTCCCTCTAATCAGCAGCTTCTGGCCGCTTCTCATTCTGCAGAAGATATCCGGCGGCTCATCGGCGCTGATTCTCTGGGGTATATGCGGGTGGAAGACTTAGATTCTACCGTCGGCGGGCTGCCGCTTTGCAAGGCATGCTTTGACAAGAAATACCCTGTTCCTGTACCAGGTTTTCATTCCAGTCCTGACAGGTAATCTATATTATATTGCTGACGCAAGGGTGCGTATTCCGAATATGGATACGCACCCTTTTGTCATATAAATTTTAACAGATGTTTATAGTCATCTACGAAAGGAGTAACTTATTATGAATGATTTTTCAGCAGCAAACACGATCTGGGTTCTCTTGGGGGCCGCACTTGTGTTCTTCATGCAGGCAGGATTTGCCATGGTGGAGACCGGTTTCACCAGAGCAAAAAACGCAGGTAATATAATCATGAAGAACCTGATGGACTTCTGTATCGGGACGCCGACTTTCTGGATTGTAGGATTCGGTATCATGTTCGGAGCAGGAAACGGTTTCTTTGGCAAGGTCGGCGGTTTTGCCTCGGAATCTGCTTACGGCGGCGGCATGCTGCCTGACGGCGTTCCCTTCTGGGCATTTTTAATCTTCCAGACGGTATTCTGCGCCACCTCGGCAACCATCGTATCCGGAGCCATGGCAGAACGTACGAAATTCTCATCCTACTGTATCTACAGTTTCCTTATCAGCCTGGTCGTCTATCCAGTGTCCGGACACTGGATCTGGGGCGGCGGCTGGCTCGCACAGATGGGATTCCACGATTTCGCAGGTTCCTGCGCCGTCCATATGGTCGGCGGAGTCGCCGCCCTCATAGGCGCCGCGATCTTAGGACCGCGTCTTGGCAAATACAGTAAGAGCGGGAAATCCAGAGCCATCCCCGGACATAACCTGACCGTCGGCGCCCTGGGCGTCTTTATCCTCTGGTTCTGCTGGTTCGGTTTTAACGGAGCCTCTACGGTCTCCATGGAAGGGGAAGCGATCGTGACAGCCGGCAAGATCTTCGTGACCACAAACCTCGCCGCTGCCACAGCCACCGTTACCGTCATGTTCATCACTTGGATCCGTTATAAGAAACCGGACGTATCCATGACGCTGAATGGTTCTCTCGCCGGACTGGTTGCAATCACGGCAGGCTGCGACACGGTATCTCCTCTTTCGTCGGCTGTCATCGGCATAATCTCCGGCTTTGCCGTAGTCTTCGGCATCGAGTTCATCGATAAGGTATGCAAGATCGACGATCCGGTGGGCGCCGTAGGCGTCCATGGTATGAACGGCGCACTGGGAACTCTCTGTGTAGGTCTCTTCTCTGACGGAACCGGCACGGAATGGAAGGGTCTTTTCACAGGCGGCGGATTCCATCTGCTCTATGTACAGTTCCTTGGCTTTATCGCCACAACCGCATGGGTTGCCGTAACTATGGTCATCATCTTCCAGGTCATCAAGCATACCATCGGACTCAGAGTTACGAAGGAAGAAGAGATTGCAGGCCTTGATATACAGGAACACGGCCTTACAAGCAGCTACGCCGGATTCCTCACTCAGGATACACTTGGCAGCGTGCCGAATGTACTCGGCGCAGACACAAAGAACCGGATGATCTCTGCTTCTTCGGCTATCCATACCCACACCGAACAGCCAGAGGCGGATACTGCGGCAGACTACAAAAGCTTGGCCGCGCCGGAAGCCGGCGCCGCCGATACTCAAGTACATAAGCTTACGAAGCTCGTCATCATCACACGGCAGAACAAACTGGACGACTTCATGCAGGCGATGAACGAGATCGGAGTAACCGGCATCACCGTAACCAATGTGATGGGATGCGGCGTACAGAAAGGCTCCGGCACCTACTACCGCGGTGTTTCCATGGATATGAGCCTCCTGCCGAAGATCAAGATAGAGATCGTCGTAAGCCTGATCCCCGTCCAGAAAGTCATCGATACGGCCAAATCCGTCCTCTACACCGGACAGATGGGCGACGGCAAGCTCTTCCAGTATGATATTGAAAATGTTGTAAAGATCCGTACCGGAGAAGAAGGTTTCCTGGCACTGCAGGACACGCAGAATTAATCTGTAGAATATCAGATGATTCGAAGGTGAACCGGACGTCATACAGAACAATGAAAATCCGTCCGGAATCAGGACTTCTCATGCCCTGATTCCGGACGGAACATTATGACAGCATACCGCCTGCCATTCCGCCGCCGGCACATAGGACGAAGGTCGTCACCAGGTTCGCCGCATCTCCGTTCAACGTACGGTATACTCCCAGCGTGATCAGCAACAGGAGCGCAAAATAACCGATTCCAAGCCCCAGCCCCCACAGATAACGCCTGACCCGTGCAAACTTGCCTATGATGATCCCTCCGATCAGAGTCGACACGATATAGATCGCCACGATAGCGGCAGACACTGCTTTCTCATTTAATTCAAGCTTATAGAGCGCTACCGCAAGTAATAACAACAGTACGCCGGTCAGAATATAAGAAACCAGAAGTGATTTCAATACCCACATGACTCCGGCGTCTTTTCTAAGCTTTCGTTCCATCCCCATCCCTCCTTGTCTATCACAAGATATGATGGAAATATCCGGATTATTCCATTATTTTTTACTATTGCTCCATCTGGCTTCCAAGGAATCCTGCCGCGCATGCCGCCATCTTCTGCTCCAGCTCCGTAAGCTTCTTCTTGATATCCTTCGACAGCAGAATCACTCCCCCGATGATATCCCCTTCGCATATGATAGGGCTTATAACTTCATATTTGTAATCTTCATCCTGCCCGTCTGCGATGGGAATATACTTCTTCTCCCCGGAAGTTGCGACAAGCTGCGTCCTGTCACCTAACTGCTTTTCCAACTGCCTGCTGATATATTTATCCTGGAGCTCCTTCTTACCGCTTCCTGCCGACGCAATGATCTGATCCATGTCACAGACGCATACCAGACAACTGATCGTCTGCGCAAGACTCTCCGCGTACTGTTTGGCAAATGAGGACAGTTCCCCGATGGGCGAGTATTTCTTCAGGATTACTTCTCCTTCCCGGTCCGTGAATATCTCCAGCGGGTCGCCTTCCCGAATCCTTAATGTCCGCCGGATCTCCTTTGGAATAACCACCCTCCCCAGATCATCGATTCTACGTACAATCCCTGTTGCCTTCATATCTAAAATACCTCCATATTCAAATTCTCTCTTACATCTGATGTGATACTATTATTTGTAAATGAAGGTATTTTATACCTCTAAATTTTTATACCATAATAGATTCCTGGCTCTTTTGTTATTTTGCTTATATCGGGACAAATTGTGCCGGTACTTGACCTCCGCCGAAATTATAATTACCATACCGGGCTCAAGGCTTACCATTTTGCAGCCGAAGAATAAAACTACATCTGCCGAAGCAGATTCACCATCTCAATCGCTGACAGCGCACAATCATACCCCTTATTTCCCGCCTTGCTTCCCGCGCGCGCGATCGCCTGCTCAATATTTTCTGTCGTTATCACCCCGAACAATACCGGAACTCCCGTCGCCAGTCCTATCTGCGCCACACCCTTTGACACCTCGTTGCATACATAATCATAATGGGACGTGTCTCCCCGGATCACCGCTCCGACACAGATCACCGCATCATACTTGCCTGACTGTGCCATCTTCGAAGCCGCAACCGGGATCTCGAATGCTCCCGGAACCCACGCCGCCGTGATATTCTCATCTTCCACACCATGACGTACCAGACCGTCCACCGCACCGGACAACAGTTTATTCACAATGATCTCATTGAACCTGGATGCTACGATCCCAACCTTCATTCCCTCCGGCGCTACTACCTTTCCTTCTAATACCTGAATCTGCCTCATTTTTATCTCCTCCTTGAAATTATTATTGCACAGCTTTTCTGCCTGTTCTTTGATAATATTGCAATACAGCTTTTTCTGTCTGCTTTCTAATTAATATTGCAATACAGCTTTTCTGCCTGCTCTCTGATAATATTGCAATACAGCTTTTCTCCTGCCCTTTGATAATATTGCAATACAGCTTTTTCTGTCTGACTTATAATGCAATCTTATTAAAAATATGTCCCATCTTTTCCTGCTTTGTCTTCATATATTTAATATCATACTTCTGTGGTGCAATCTCTATCGGGACACGTTCCTTGATTTCCAGCCCAAAATCACTCAGGCCATATACTTTTTCCGGATTATTCGTCAGAAGCTTAATGGACTTTACCCCCAAATCTGACAATATCTGTGCTCCGACCCAGTATTCTCTGAGATCCGGTGCAAATCCAAGCCGGATATTGGCCTCCACCGTGTCTAATCCCTGCTCCTGCAGTTCATAAGCCTTAAGCTTGTTGATCAGCCCGATTCCTCTCCCCTCCTGGCGCATATATAAGACAATTCCCCGTCCCTCTTCCTCAATCCGGCGCATTGCCTCCTGAAGCTGTTTTCCGCAGTCACAGCGCATGGAACCAAAAGTATCTCCGGTCAGACATTCCGAATGCACCCTGCAGAGCACATCCCTTCCGTCTCCAATCTCGCCCTTCACCAATGCCAGATGATGTTCCCCTGTGATGTCGTTCACATATCCATGAATACGGAAATGTCCATATTGTGTCGGCATATCGGCACATGCCTCTTTCACCACATGCTTTTCATGAATCCTGCAGTAATCCTGCAGCTCTTTGATCGTAATGAATTTAATTCCATGCTCCCTGGCAAGCTTCCACAGATTCGGCGTCCGCATCATTGTGCCGTCATCTTCCATAATTTCACAGCACACCCCGCATTCCTTAAGCCCCGCGAGCCGCATCAGATCCACCGTTGCCTCCGTATGCCCGTTTCGTACCAGAACGCCTCCCGCCCTTGCAATCAACGGAAATACATGCCCCGGTCTTCTTAAATCTCCAGGCTTTGTCCCTTCATCCGCACATTTCATCATCGTATAAGACCGTTCTGCCGCCGAGATCCCTGTCGATGTATCCACATGATCGACAGAAACCGTAAATGCAGTACAATGATTGTCCGTATTCTCTGCCACCATAGGCGGCAGCCCTAAAGCGGCTGCTACAGCGGCGCTCATAGGCGTGCAGATCAATCCCTTCGCATAACTGGCCATAAAGTTGATATTTTCCTGCGTCGCAAACTGGGCCGCACAGATCATATCCCCCTCGTTCTCCCGGTCCGGATCATCCGTCACCAGGATAATCTTCCCGGCCTTTAAGTCTTCCAGAGCCTCTTCAATAGAATTGTACTGATATTTCTGCTCCATATCTCTCCTCCTGCTTCTCCTAAATTTGACGAATATTATTACAACATATCCTCTCCCGCCATTCTTTCCTCAGATGCTCCACACATCGGAATATCAAATCTGCGAAAGAATACATCAGATTCCACACTCCTTAAGAAAGTCCATCGTAAGGCCGGAGCCTCCCGACTCCTTTGCACCTCCAAGTCCCAGGAGCTTCTCCACATATTTCCCTACGATATCATTCTCCAGATTCACCTGGTCCCCTGTCTTCTTCTTAAG
>CANODD010000025.1 GCA_947564705.1 uncultured Dorea sp.
TCTCCTTTATAGGGGGCGTATCCAGTACCGAAAGAGCGGATCACTGATCTCCTTCGAGACCGGCGAATCCGTAACCTACGGATTATTCAGCGCACAGGAACGCGGGACTCTGTTTATCGGTCCCGGTGAAAAGGTATATTCGGGCATGGTCATCGGCCAGAATGCCAAGACAGACGACATCGAAGTCAATGTCTGCAAGACGAAACACCTGACCAACACACGTTCCTCCAGCGCGGACGAAGCGCTCCGGCTGACGACTCCTAAGATCTTAAGTCTTGAAGAGGCCCTTGACTTTATCGACACCGACGAATTATTGGAAGTCACTCCGCAGTCTCTTCGGATCCGCAAGAAGATCTTAGACCCCAAGATGAGAAAGAGAGGCAACAAATCATGACATTCTTATGGCTGTTAGAAGGGATTCGGACTCCTTTCTTAGATAAACTGATGCAGCTTGTCACATATTTCGGCCAGGAACTGATCATCATAGCGGTTATCTGCACACTCTACTGGTGTGTGGATAAGCGCTTTGCTTATCTTCTGGGCTTTACTTACTTCTCGGCCGGATTATGCGTACAGGCTCTTAAGATCACTTTCCGTATCCCGAGGCCCTGGATATTGGATCCTGAATTTAGAGCCGTAGAAAGCGCGCTTGACGGCGCTACAGGTTATTCATTTCCAAGCGGCCACACACAGGGGGCTACGTGCCTGTTCTTCCCTCTTGCCCTCCGCACTCCCCGGCTTGCCGCGAAGATCCTATACGTCCTTGCTTTCCTCGGGATCGGATTCTCACGGATGTATCTGGGCTGCCACACCCCGAAGGATGTACTGACTTCCCTGGCTCTGTCACTTGTGATCGCCTCCGTGATCTGGAAATACCAAGCCGTCCTGCTTGACGAAGACAAAAATCTGCGCCTCATCACCGCCGCGCTGATCTTCCTGTCGCTGGCGGTTGCCGCGTATGCTCTTATCCTTCACAACGGCGGTGCCATCGAAACGAAATACGCCGTAGACTGCTGCAAGGCTGCGGGCGCGGGATTCGGCTTCTCCGTCGGATACTATATCGAACGTACAAAACTGAACTTTGACACCAAGACCGGCGGCTTCTTCACCCAGGCGGTAAAACTGGTGATCGGACTGGTTCTTGCACTGGCGATCAAGGAAGGATTTTCCCTGATATTCGGAAATTCTGTCTTGGCAAAAATGCTGGAATACTTTATACTGGTATTATGGGTACTTGTCCTATACCCTTATCTGTTTCTCAGGATCAAATATCCCGCGGCAAACTGACGGGACGAGGAGGTATTATGCAGCAGATCATAGCTAATTTATTAAAAAAGATCACAGAATTTCTGGAATTTTTCATCTCAATTATGCTGGCAGTCGGGATCGTTCTTATCTGTATACGGATGGCCGGTTCTCTGAGCGACATCCCAAACCTGGAAGTCTGGCCGAATTATGACGACTTGCTTTCCACGTGTTTCAACCTGATCATCGGCGTCGAATTGATCCGTATGATGTATTATCATACGCCGAACACCGTATTTGAGGTTCTTCTCTTTGCCATCGCGCGCCATATTATTACCGACCACACTTCTACCTTCAGTAGTCTGGTGGGAGTATGCGCCATCGCTGTATTATTTGCCACACGGAAATACCTGTTCTGTGAATTCGATATCTCCGCGACCACTATTTTCCGCGCAAGCGCTAAAGTCCATGCCATCAACAAACTTCTCGGAGTCCAGATCCCTTACGAGAATGACGCGACGCTCGCGGACGTACTGCTGCAAAAATTAGCCGAGATAGAGAAGGAGCCCCGCATCGGAGCCTGTGCGTATTTCTCCGATGTCGGTCTCAGAGTAGCCAAGTTTAACGATCAAGGTAAAATTTCCAGAATTGAGGTAATTCGTTCTATACATTAGTATTCAAACGTGATATACTACATATATCAGATAGATTACTTGTCAGATCTGCAATTGTCAGACTAATTTATTTGAAATTATGTCAAAAAGGAGTTGGACAGTATGAAGTTTATCATTATCGGAAAAAACATTGATGTAACAGATGGCTTGAGAGAGGCCGTAGAGGGGAAACTTGGGAAGTTAGAACGGTATTTTACTCCGGAAACGGAGATTCATGTGACGTTGAGCGTACAAAGAGAACGCCAGAAGATCGAAGTAACCATACCTGTCAAGGGCGATATTATCCGCTCGGAACAAGAGAGCAACGATATGTATGTTTCCATCGACCTGGTAGAAGAGATCATCGAACGCCAGCTTCGGAAGTACAAGAACAAATTGATCGCACGGCATCAGGAGGGCGGCAATTTCAAACATGAATTCTACGAAGGAGAGGATATCGCAGACGATGAGAATGAGATCAGGATCGTCCGCACGAAGAAATTCGGCTTCAAGCCTATGTATCCGGAAGACGCCTGCGTACAGATGGAGCTTCTGGGACATGACTTCTATGTATTCTGCAATGCAGAGACCGATGAAGTAAATGTTGTTTACCGCAGAAAGAACGGATCTTTCGGTCTGATCGAACCGGAATTTTCATAAATGCTTTAGATTCGACCCTCGCGGGAGCCGGAATATCATTCCGGCTCCTGATTTTTCGTCGTTCTTTACGCCTGAGTTAATCTACTATGACGAACTTCCCGTCTATCCTGGCAAAAAAGCAAGATTCTCCTTCCTGCAGCGCTGCCTGCCCGTTCGTCCCCTCTGTGATCTCTGCTTTTACATCCCCCAGGAGCTTTTCCGGTATCAGAGCCTCCAATTCTACTTTCTCCGTATAAACTGCGTCTAAAGTCTCAAGCCCTCTCTGCCCCAGAATATATTGAATCTTTCCCAATCCGGTATAGTCTGTGCCGATATGGAGTTTAACTCCGGGAATTTTGGTTATAATTACAGATGAGGCCAATCCCTCCTTAGCCGCAGACGAGTATGCGCGGACCAGCCCGCCGGTCCCTAACAAGGTGCCACCGAAATACCTTGTTACGACCAGAACCACATTACGGATCTCCTCTCCTGTGATAACCTCCAGGATCGGCTTGCCTGCAGTGCCGCCCGGCTCCCCGTCGTCGCTGCATCTCTGTAATTCACCGCGCTCCCCGATCACATATGCATAGCAATGGTGTCTGGCGTCCCAGTATCTTTTCCGAACGGACTCGATAAACTGAAGCGCCTCCTCTTCCGAGCGGACGGGCGCCGCGACCGCAATAAACCTTGATTTCTTCTCCACGATTTCCCCTTCTCCGCCTTTATATACCGTCCTATATTCCGCTTTCATATCAACATCCCTCCTGCTTCTGTTAACTACTATAACTGATTTCTTAAGATTTTCCTACTGAAATATGAAGTTTTCATTTTTTTCTTTATTTCACCTTATTTGTTTGCTATAATAATCAGGTATAAAGGAGGCTTCACATATGAACTATGGTAAGAAAAAAGCTTCACAAAAGCAGAAAAAGATAACGTCCAAATCTACCATGCAAGGAAAGAAAATCAGTGTACGGCTCTTTAAAGCATTCCTTCTGTGCCTGATCATCATAGCAATTGCAGGCGTAGCGGGCGTAGGCGTATTTGCCAAGAAGATCATCGACAATACGCCTGAGGTTTCTCCTGATGATGTTAAACCCAAAGGGTTCACTACTTTTGTTTACGCAGACGACGCCACCACAGAGATTGAGCGTTTTGTATCCTCGGGCTCCAACCGTGTATACAAGTCGATCAACGAGATTCCGAAAGATCTGCAGCACGCCTTTGTGGCAATCGAAGACGAACGGTTCTATGAACATAACGGAATTGATCTTCAGGGTATCGTCCGCGCCGGAGTCGTCGGCATCACTTCCGGAAACCTTTCCCAGGGCGCCAGTACCCTGACCCAACAGTTGATTAAGAACAATGTCTTTCCGAACTTTGTCAATGAAGAGACTCTGTATGACAGGATTGAGCGTAAGCTTCAGGAGCAGTTTCTCGCAGTCCAGATCGAGAAGCAGATGGACAAAGATACCATTATGGAAAGTTACCTGAACACCATCAATCTTGGCCAGAACTGTCTGGGCGTACAAGCCGCGGCAAAGCGATATTTCGGTAAAGAAGTCCATGACCTGACTCTGTCCGAATGCGCCGTCATCGCAGGCATTACCCAGAGTCCCGGAACGTTAAATCCTATCACCAACCCTGAGAAAAATGCCAAGCGTCAGAAAAAGGTACTGGACGATATGCTGGAGCAAGGATATATCGACAAGGCAGCATATGATGAGGCGATCGCAGACGACGTATACTCAAGGATACAGACCGTCAACAGCGCCGCGGCTGACGAAAGTCCCTACAGTTATTTCGTCGACGCGCTGGCAGAACAGGTAATCGACGACCTTAAGGGGCAGCTCGGCTATACGGATACCCAGGCGTACAACGCAGTATACAGCGGCGGCTTAAGTATCTATTCCACACAGAATCTTGCCATGCAGCAGATCTGCGATGAAGAGATGAACAACGACGCCAATTATCCGGGTCTCAAGGAATTTGGATTAGACTGCGCCGTAACCGTCACACGAGCAGACGGCAGCGTAGAGAACTATAGCTCAGGTCATATTAAACAATATGTAAAGAATGCTTACGGAAAAGAACAAGGACTCCTTTACTCCAGTGAAGAAGCTGCCCGCGCTATGGTAGAAGAATGGAAGTCCACAATCGCCCAGGAAGGGGATACTTACGATGAGGTTATCAATGTATCTCCCCAACCCCAGGCTTCTGTAACCGTCATAGACCAGACCACCGGACAGATCAAAGCCATGGTGGGCGGACGCGGCGCCAAAGCAACCAGTTTAGGATTAAACCGCGCTTATACAGGCTCCAAGAGACAGCCCGGATCCTGCTTCAAGATCCTTGCCGCTTACGCTCCCGCCCTGGATTCCTGTGGAAAGTCGCTGGCAACCGTCATCGTAGACGAACCGTACACTTTGAGAAACGGCAATGTCTTAAGGAACGCGAACGGACGCTACGGCGGCAGTACTACGATCCGAAAAGCGATTACCTGGTCCATCAACGTATGCGCAGTAAAATTAAGCGACGAGATCACTCAGCAGCTGGGATTTGAATACTGTGAAAAATTCGGAATCAGTACACTTGTTAAGAGCAAGACGACGGAGGCCGGTGTTTTCAGTGATCTGGATAACCAGACCCTTGCACTTGGAGGAATTACCGACGGCGTGTATAATTATGAGATGTGCGCCGCTTACGCCGCCATCGCCAACGGCGGGGTCTATCATACTCCGACCCTGTACTCGAAGATCCTCGACCACGACGGTAATGTTCTCCTGGAGGGAACCGGCGAGACCCGGACCGTCATACGCGACAGTACGGCCGCACTTCTGACAAGCGCGATGGAAGACGTCGTAAATTCAGGTACCGGTACCGCCTGCAGACTTCCGAATATGTCGGTGGCAGGGAAGACAGGTACGACTACTTCCAACAAAGACTTGTGGTTCTGCGGTTTCACACCGTATTATACCTGCGCCGTATGGGGCGGATATGATGACAATAAAGAATGCAGCTATGATACAAACTTCCGTTTCCGTCTCTGGAGAGGCATCATGAGCCGTATCCACGAGAACCTGGAACCCCGGGAATTCACTCTTCCTCCGACGGTAGAGCAGAAATCCGTCTGTACGATCAGCGGACAGCCGGCCGGCGGAAGCTGTCCAAGCGTCACAGAGCTTATTGCAACCGATATGCTTGAAAATGACCGCTGCTCCGGTCACGGATACAGCTATGGCTCTTATGATTGGACAACCGGAAGCGAGACGGATACCGAGACGGATACCGAGACAGATACTCCTCAGGATGAAACCACCGTTCCGGATACACCTTCGGGCGGAACCATGATTCCTTCCGTCGTACCGGAACCTACTCCGGACCCGACCCCGGACCCAACCCCGGACCCGGCCCCGGACCCAACCCCGGACCCGGCCCCAGACCCAACTCCGGACCCGGCTCCTACTGAATAAGCAGGAAAAGCAGAGGACTGGCAAATAAGCAGTAATGAATGAGATTAAAAAGAAAGGCTTTTGGTTAATCACCAAAAGCCTCTTTATTACTACATCTTTGGTATACGGATCGCATCGTCATTCCCTGGACAATCGTGGTGAAGAATACGATTGCATACGTCCCTCCGAGAATGATATGATAGATCTCATCGGGAAGCATGCTCTGGGTGCTCATGGCAAGCGCTACCGAAAGCCCGCCCCGGAGTCCGCCCCAGGTTAATAACTTGATAAAGGACCCTTTACGGTATCCGTCAGGCAGCGGTCCCGTAAACAGCGATGAGACGCCAAGACTCCCCGCCCGTCCGATCAGATTGGCCGAGACCGCAACAAGGGACAGAAGGAACACCCTCGGCATCTGCAGGATATGGATAAACGATAAACCCAGCATCACATATAGGACAGAATTCAACAACGTATCCAGAATTCCCCAGAAGATATCAAACTGCTCTGATAAAAAAGGCTTTCCTTTTTTCTCCGACAGATTACGAAGCGCAGAAAAAAGCACCCCGCAGACAACCGACGCAATCGCCCCGGAGAACCCCAATGTTTCACACGCTACATAAGACAAAGCCACCGCCAGAAGACTGGTAAAAATCTGCCGGGCTTCGTCTCTGGTTCTGCGAAAGATCGGGAAACAGACTGCCGTTGCCAGGGTACCCACGACCACAGCGCCCATAATCTCCTTCGCCATAACGGCAAAGAATCCGCCGCCCTCTCCTGCCGTAACCATCCCCGAAAAGAAGATAAAAAGAGCGACTCCTACTCCGTCATTCAAAAGAGACTCTCCTTCTATGATAAAACTAATCCCCGGCGGAAGATTAAACTTCTTCAATATGCTGGTTGCTGCAATCGGATCCGTCGGAGCCACGATGCTCCCAAACATCAGACACATCGGAAGGGTTAATGAAAGCCCGAGAAGCCTGCTCGCCCCATAAAAGATCAATCCGTAGAATACGGCTCCAAGTAATGTGGCCGCTACCGCCAGAAGCGATATGATCCGCGCATATTTCTTAAAATCCAATAATCTCATATGACAGGAGCCCGCAAACAGCATAAAGCACAGGACGCCCTCAATCAGAAACTCCTCCAGATTAAAAACCTGAATCTCCTCCAATATCTGCGGCGCCGTGCCCGCTCCCTTAAGCGCAGCGCCCGCTATTATTAAAATACCTCCAAGCACCACAGAAAACAGCATCAATGCAATCTCATGCGTAAATTTTGTCACCTTCTCGTTCAAATACCCGAATACAACCACCAGTGCAAGCAAAATCACTGTATTTATAAGAAACGTATCCATCACCTTCTCCTCCTTGATATTATGATATTATATTTGTTAGTAAGCCTCTTCTGTCCCGCATACCGGTATCTGCAGCAGCGCTTTAACCGTAAAAACCTGTCCGCCCGTCAGAATCTCCATCACTCCCTGATGTCTCTGCACAATCGTATTTACAGATTCCAAGCCTCTTCCAACCCCCTCTCGCTTTGAAGAGCGATAATGCCCCCTCTCTTTTCTGAACTCGCCCTGATATGGGTTCACCACCTTAATTGCCAGCATATTCGACGCAGTCTGCCGGATCTTCAAACAGATGTATGGATCGTTGGCTCCTCTTACACCGTCTATCGCATTTTCCAACAGATTCCCAAGCATCACACAAAAATCCTGATCCGGAATCAATATTTTCTCAGGCAGAGAAACCGAAAACTCCCTTCGGATACCCTTTCTCATACAAATTGAGTCATAATAAGAAATCAGCGCGTTTATAGCTGCAGAAGAAGAGTACAGCTTCACCTCTTCCTGCGTGTCCTCAATATATTTTCCAACATATTGCTCAAGTTTTTCATATTCTTTCTGTTCTATTAATTTCGCGATCACAATCAGCTGATGCCTGAAATCGTGACGGATCCGGCTGTCTTCCTCCACGGTCCGAAGCAGCTGCTGATACTGAGTTCCCTGTATCGAGAGCATATGATTCATTGTCTCCACTTTCTGTTTCTCCACATATGTACGGGCAATCACATAAAACATAAAATAAATCAATATAACAAAAAAGGCAAAGAAGAACAACAGAATCAGATAAACCTCTCTTACTTTTCCGGTATACATCGTGCTGTATCTCCTTGGACGGATACAGAACAGCGCCGCTAAAAAAAGAGCCAGAAAGAGGCTGACCTTATTCCATATGGATTCCTCATGAAAATTCTCCACCACCCATCCCATATCTCTGGAAAGCGGCAGATATAAGACGATGTCGGACGCTGCAAGGAATAAAAACTGAACCCTCAACGCTTCCATCGAAAAATTCAGATAATGACTGGCCGGATGCATTGTATAATCCGCAATTGCGGCAATCAACAATGAGAATCCCCCTACCAGACAGGCCGTTAAAAATACAAATAACTTCTTGGAAAAAGTCAGTTCCACCTCTTCATTATACAAATAAAACGAATAAATACCAATTAGAAAAAGTATGATATTCGTCTCTTCAGGCAGGGAAATAATAAAATATCCACTCAACGCTACTACCAATGCCGCCGTAAAAAGCGCCAGCGTGATCTTCATGATCAGAACCGGCACGGTATTTTTGATATATCTTCGGACAGGATAGAAACACAGCGGAACCATCGGAATGACAATGGAACAGCGCAATAAATATCGGAATATCTCTGAAAAATCCATACCTTTTTCCTCACAATTCCTCTAATCTCGTAAACTGATACTGATGGTACTTGTCCTTAATCAACACACGGTCTAATCTTCGGATTGGAAATCTGTGTCCGCTTCTCATCACATAAACATCCGTATCCTCCTTTACGATATCATTCATATTCAACAGAATACCCCGATTACAATTCAAAAAATACTCTGTCTGTTCCACACGTTCTAATATATTCCCGAAAGGAATCCTGTATCGGTATTCTGTTCCGTCCTCCATCATAAATATCGTATAATTATTATCTGAGACAACATGCTGGATCTTTCTCATAGGAAGACTTACGGAACGGTTTCCACAGACAAATTCCAGATGTTGATTGACGGCGGGAATCCTTCTTCTAAGCTCTGACATTACTTCAGCAATCCTTTGGTATGTAAAATCCTTCTTATCTATATAATCAAAACAATGTACCTGAAAAGCCTGCCGCAGATGCTCCCTGCTTGAAGTCAAAAATATAATCTGACACTGAGGATTATATTCCCACAGCCGCCTGGCTGCCTCCATACCATCCGTCCGCCTCAAAAAAATATCTAAAAAAGCTGCCGTATAATCCTTCTTCCCAAACGACGCCAGAAATTCTTCCCCGTCTGAATAATGCGAAATCTTCAGTTCACACCCCTCTTTCCTTCCGTACTGCTCTAAATAACAGACCAAAGCGTCTCTCTCCTGTCTATTATCTTCCACTACCGCGATATTCATGAAACGCCTTACACATCCTTTCTCCATATCCATCCAAATACAAAGAATAAAAATTCAATTCATATCAATATATTCAATATATTAATATATCAATATAAATTTAATCAAATTAAATTCTATCAAATCCTAACACAATTATAGTACCTTTTTACCACAAAAATCTACCTTTTTACCACAAAATAGATGATTATTTTCTTTTTTACTATTATAATAATAATATAATATTTAAATAAGCAATTATTTCCCAGTCCCCGAAATTTCCAAAGCAGCTCAAGAAGTTCTTGGAAACTAATAAATAGAAATAGACCAATAAATAAATATATAGACTAATAATATAGATATATATAGACTAATAAATGGATATATATAGACTAATAAATGGATATATATAGACTAATAAATAGATATATATAGACTAATAAAACTAATAAATCAATAAATTAAATAATTAAATTAAATAAATTAAACAAATTAAAAAAGGATATAAACATGAAAACCCTATCTGTAAAACTTAAAAATCAACTAAATCTGAGTCTGTTCTGTATCATTATCGGCGCCTTTACAAGCGCCGTCATCTGGCTGTTTTTAAAAGCCGTTTCTGCCGCTACAGCTTTTATCTGGGAATGGGCGCCCGGTAAAATCGCCCTGCCCCTCTATACCGTCTTAATCTGCACCGCAGGCGGCGCTTTAATCGGCATTTTTCGAAATAAATACGGAGATTATCCGGAAGAGCTGACCACAGTTCTTGGAAAAGTAAAAAATGAAAAAAGATACGAATATCGGAATATGTCCGTTATGCTTCTTGCCGCTTTCCTCCCTCTGATTATCGGAAGCAGCGTCGGACCGGAAGCCGGACTAACCGGAATCATCGTCGGATTATGTTACTGGGCGGGAGATAATCTAAAATTCGCACGGGGAAATGTGAAAGAATATTCGGAAATCGGCACCGCCGTTACTTTAAGCCTTCTCTTCCACTCCCCCCTATTTGGAATCTTTGCCGTAGAAGAAGATAAAGAAGAAAAAGCAGTTCCTGATCTTACCAAAACCTCTAAAATATTTATCTACGGGCTGACCATCGCATCCGGCTTCGGAGTTTATCTGCTCCTATCTCACCTATTTGGAGCAGGAATGGGGGCTTTCCCTACATTTCCCGCACAAGAGCCGAAACGAGCGGACTATCTGATGATGATTCCCTATATTATCTGCGGCTGTATCCTCTGCAGATTCTATCAGATCTCTCATCGTGGATGCGGATACCTTGCCGAAAGGCTTCCAAATGTACTAAAGGAAACCTTAGGCGGACTCTGCCTTGGGATCGCCGGTCTTGCCGTACCGGCGGTTATGTTCTCAGGCGAAGAACAAATGAGTGAACTGATCGCCGCCTATCCGGAATATCTGCCGATTCTTCTTATCGGCATAGCATTCCTTAAGATACTTCTGACCAACATCTGTATCTTATCCGGCCTGAAGGGCGGACACTTCTTCCCTGTTATCTTTGCCGGCGTCTGCCTGGGATATGGAATCGCAGGACTCATATTTCCTGAAAGCGCCGAACACGTTGTGTTCGCCGCCGCCATAGTTACATCTGCACTCTTAGGCGGAATCATGAAGAAGCCGCTCGCTGTGACTATGGTTCTCTTTCTTTGCTTCCCAGTCAAAATGTTTGTATGGATATTTCTCGCCGCCGCTGTCGGATGCAAAAACTCAACATAGCTTATTTTCAAATAATATCATTTTGCTTTCTAAATATTTTGTGATATACTGTGCTATGTCGTTGTTTACCGGACAATTTAAATTTGGAGGAATATATGAATATGATCGACTTACAAGACAAAAATTACCGTCCTACCCTTAAGGAAATAAGCGAATATGTCAGAAATCCTGTTTTTATGCAGTTTTGTTCAGAAATCAAAGACACTTATAAATGCAATGAAAAAATAGAATACAGTTTATGCAGCTGGGAAAAAGGCTGGAATATTAAATTTAAAAAAGCTGCAAAAACATTATGTACTATATATCCCAAAGAATGTTATTTTAAAATTATGATCGTTGTAGGTACAAAAGAAAAAGCATCTGTTGAAGCAATTTTGCCTGAATGCACAGTTGAATTATACAATATATATCATCAGACACAAGAAGGAAACGGACAAAGATGGTTAATGATTGACTTGGAAGATAAAGAAAGTTTATATAACGATGTCATGCGTTTAATCAAAATTCGCAGAAACTGTTAATTTCAGTATAACAGAAACCTATTTCTCCAAGTTGCCTTTTTGTATATTATCCTGAATAATCTGATCCGTCACCTCAAACAACCTTTCCGACCCCAGTTTTGTTCTTCCCTGTCTCTTATAGACTTGTCCGGCAGTAACCTTATGCTCTTTCCAGTCGCCGCCATTATTACTGTTATTCAATATAAGCGGCTGGAAATTATCCATTGCATGCGCAAATTTAGATTCCGCCGTTTCATACGCCTCAAATTCATCAAACAATGCCAAAAATTCTACTTTTTGCTCTTCTGGAAGAATTGAAAATATACGTTCCTTTGCTGCGTCTTCCCTTGCCTTTTGCGTCTGAAGACCTTCTGTATCATAAGCATATGTATCTCCTGCGTCAATCTCAACAATATCATGAATCAGGCACATAAGCATCACTTTTGTAATGTCTATACTTTCATTCGCATACTCCCTGAACAAATACGCCATTATCGCCATGTGCCAAGAATGCTCGGCGTCATTTTCATTTCTGCCGCCACTTGACAAATGAGTCTGCCTGAATACATTTTTTACCTTGTCGATTTCCAAAGAAAAAGCTAACTGCCTTTCTATACGTTTATCCATCATCATATATCTCCACCAATCTCTCTTTACTGCGGACGCTGCCAGCCTTTTCCCCTATTACTCAATCATAGCAGAAAAAGGCCGCCATATCAATCCTCTGAAAACCGGAATCTGTATCTGTCTGTTATTGTATCTCTGTCAATTTCTGTACTGCCTCTTCCCTCGTTGACACAAAGAAAAAGTCTTTCCCCTGGTTCGACTCATATATAAAATCCTTCAGCGGTTTGCTGGTATAATGCGAATAATCCCCATAAAATGCCGCTTTCACATGATAGTTCATAAACTTCTGGAGTATCTCGCCCGCCATTCCCGTACTAAGGATGAAGAAATCCCTGCAAATTACATCCTTATCAATGACAATCCTCTCCGCACCTGTCTCATACTTCACAGTCATCGCCAGATCCAGGGCCGATTGCGTATCAACAATTACCACCTTGTCACCGGAAACGACTGCAATATCAATCCCGTTATCCTTTAAATGTTCAATATTCATAATGTCCTCCTAACTCAAAATTGCAGTACAAATTCCAGTTAAGAGCAGATTTTACAATACAACACACAAAATGTCAAGCGTCGTTTTTTCCATCCTCCCTTTTCTAAAACACGCCTGCAGCTTCTTTGTCTTCTCCTCCATCTCTTTTTTAATTTCTTCTATAAATTGCAAATAACTATCACTCACTTCGGAAAGATTTGGAGCAACTGGAAAAATTACTCCCTTTTTATCTTTTCCCATATGCTTTCGTTTATCCATAAGCGCTCTCCTTTATCTATTCATCCCTTATCGCCGCTTCTTTCTCTTACGTGCATTTTGGCTGTCTGGAATTTTCCGATTTTAGCATGTTATAATTTTCTCTTTCAATAATACCGCATCTCTGCTTTACCTGTGCGATGTATAAACTGCTGACTTTCAATCCATTATGCTCCAACACATAATTCTCAATTTCCCCATAGGTTGCTTTACTCTCTTCCGAAGTTAAATCCATCTCTCTCATTTCCTACTTCTATATTCTGTTTTGTACGAAGTTTGGAAAACAAACACACAACTTCAACATGATAAGTCCCCGGGAAGAGATCAATTCCCCCAATCTTCTCCACCCGGTACCCCCTCCCCTGCAGCATCTCCAGATCCCGCACCAGGCTCGTAGGCTTACAGGCGATATAAACCATCCTCTCCACCCCAAAATCTGTAATCTTCTGAAGCGCTTTCGGATTTACTCCGTCTCTCGGCGGGTCCAGTACGATCAGATCCGGCTTCTCATGAAGCTCATCGATCACCTTCAGCACGTCTCCCGCCCAGAACACACAGTTCTTCAGCCCGTTCAATCCGGCATTCTCCTTTGCCGCCTCCACGGCCTCTTCTATAATCTCAACACCGACCACCTTCTTCGCCACCGGCGCCAGAATCTGTGCGATCGTCCCTGTTCCGCTGTACAAGTCGAAAATCACTCTGTCTCTTGTCTCTCCGATATATTCTCTTACCGTCTCATACAGTACTTCCGCCCCTAACGAGTTTGTCTGGAAGAAAGAAAACGGCGTAATTTTAAATTTGAGTCCCAGCAGCTCTTCATAAAAATAATCCTGTCCGTACAGGATTTTAGTTCCTTCATTCTTCACAACATCCGCCACACTGTTATTTTGCGTATGCAGGATTCCTGTGACCGTACCGTCAAGCTTTAATGACAGCAGTCGCTTTACCCATTCTCCTTCAATAAATTTCTTCTCGTCAAAATCATTTTCTCCCGTTGTCACGATGTCAATCAGGATCTCCCCTGTTTTTACGGCCTTACGCACCAGAAGATGACGGAAAAACCCTGTGTGCCTCATACGGTGATAATAGGGAAGCCCCGTTTCTCTTGCATATTCCAGAGTACACAACAAAATCCTCCTATAGTCCTCATCCACAATCCGACAATCTCCAACGTTCACAATATCATGAAAACTTCCCCGTTTATGCATTCCCAGGGTCAAAGGACCATCCTTATATTCATCCCCAAAAGAAAACTCCATCTTATTGCGGTATCCTTCCTTGACCGGGCTTGGTTTGATTCCTTCCCATATATACTCCCCTTCCACCGCTTCATCCATCATAGCCTTTATCTGGATATTCTTCATCTTGATCTGTTCTTCGTAAGGAAGATTCTGATAAGTACAGCCTCCGCACTGCCCGAAGTGCGGACACGGGGAAGTTATTTCCATCGGCGAAACGTCGAGTACTTCCAGAATACGTCCTTCTGCTTTTCCTTTACGAATCTTATTGACAGAAAAACGTACTTTTTGTCCCGGAATCCCATTTTTTACAATCACATACCTATCTTCGTCAGACAGCAATACTTTCCCCTTATTCGGGAAGTCCACGCTCTCGATCACTCCCTCATATACTTCTCCCTTTTTCATAGCGCCTGTTTCCTCGCTTTCTCCCTGTAATTTCTAATACTCCGTTCCAACATCCTGCAGAATAGACTCTCCTCTACCATACTCACGCACTGATTCCCTCTGCTTTCCGCATTCTCGCTGCTATTTCTGATACTTCGCCTTCAATATTGTCCCGTCTTGTTCTACCTCTATCCTTTCTATACTCTTTACATATTGGTTGAACTGAGAATATCCGTAATCACTAATCTTAAAATCTTCATATTTCTCATAAACTTTATTTCCAAGGGTACTAAGTTCTACCCCGTTTTTACCGGCTCTTTTAACCAGAAAAAGCACATATCTGTCAATATCCTCTTTCATTCCCCAATCTTCTCTCAGAGCAACAGATACCAGATTACCATGTTTTACCAGCTGGACTCTTGAGAATTCTTCCAAAAATTTCGACAACATATTATAGCCGTAGCTGCGCACGTCAAAATCCGGATACAGACTTACCAGACGGCTCCCCACTTCACCTAATCCCGTCGGACGATTGTTGTCCTGATTCTCAATGACCATCTTAATAATCGCATCCTCAATCTGCTCTTTACTCAGATTATCATGAGTTTCTTCCCCTTTCGAATTCCCCGGCTCCTGCTCATTCAGAAGATTCTCAAGGATAGTAAACTTATCACACGCCTTACGAAATGGTTCCGGCGTCTTATTCTCTCCCATACCAATCACCATCTTCGCACTCTCCCTGATTCGAGTCACAAGCCGCGTAAAGTCACTATCGCTGGATACAATACAGAAACCATCCACATCGTTCGTATATAAGATATCCATTGCATCAATAATCATCGCCGAATCCGTAGCATTCTTTCCCTGCGTATAACTGAACTGTTGGATCGGCATAATAGAATTTGTCAGAAGCTCATCCTTCCAACTGGAATTATGCGTACTTGTCCAATCACCATATATCCTCTTATATGTGATAACCCCATACTTCGATAATTCGGTAAGTATAGGTTTAATATATTTCGCAGACACATTATCTGCGTCAATCAATAATGCATAACACTGTTCATCCATCTTCTGCCTCCTTCTATTTATCCATACATTTATCCATATATTTACAGACTCTTTCTCAGTCAAATTATTCAATCACAAAAAAACAGGCAAGAACTCCCACATAACATTCCGAAATCCTCATACCGAACACCCTGCCTCGCTTAGACAAAGTCTTTTCCGAAAATGTCATACCAATGCGACAAATATCAATCTCCTGGATACCGTTCATAAAACAAGATGATTAATATCTGCCGCATCGGATGGAGTGCCAGTACCCATTGCAAAATTAACCGTAACTTACACAAATATGGCACTAGGCTTCTAACCTGTTTCTTCTAATCTGTTTCTCCTAACACATATTCAGCTATAATTCTCTTATACCTGATCATCTTCATTGAAGAAATCATCATCAAAGTCATCCTCGAAATCTTCTTCAAAATCTTCCAGATAATCTGGGGTAAAGAAACAATATACAGCATAAGCAATCGCCGCAACTGCCGCAACCGCACCGATAATAGCCAGAACCCAGAGAACTGTCTTGCAGTTCTTGTCCTCCTCCTTCTTATTCATCAACTCACTCAGTTTTGTTGCAGCAATGATCTCTTCTACTTTATTCATGCCTCCTACATCCTTTCCTCTACTTTTTCAAGTCGTGTTCCACGTCCTGATAATTTCAAATATTAATTTTATTATAACACTATCATTTTGAGATTACTATAACTTTTTACGAAAATTAACAAAATTAACAAAATATAATCTAAACTTTCTTAAGCTTCGCAAATGCCGCGAACATCTTCTTCGTTCCTGCTCCGTCAAAATCGACTGTAACCTCATAATCCCTTCCGCCTTCTATGATTGCCGTAACCGTCCCTTCTCCAAATTTTATATGACTTACTCTATCACCCGTTTTGTATTCAAGTTTTCCGCCTGCCGGGGTTCCAAACTGCTTTGCAGGTCTTTGCGACACATATGCCTTGGTTCGGAATGCCTGCCTCGCCTGCATATACGCGTTTTTCTCCGGTATCTCTGTTTCCTTCTCTCTCTTAAATACATTTCCCGTCGAAACCAATTCCACCGGAATTTCCTTCAAAAATCTTGACATTCGGTTAAATTGTGTCTCACCGCGAACCATCCGGCGCCTTGCACAAGTCAGTGTCAGCTCTTTCATAGCCCTGGTAATTCCTACATAACAAAGACGTCTTTCTTCTTCCAAATCCTCCATATCCTCAGAAGTAATCGTCATATAACTAGGAAAAATCCCGTCCTCCATACCTGCCAGATATACATGCGGAAACTCAAGCCCCTTTGCACTGTGAAGCGTCATAAGCACCACATAATCATTACTCACATCTAAACTGTCTATATCTGCTACCAACGCAACCTCTTCCAAAAAACCGCCCAGTGTTGCGGGTTCATTCATTTCCTCACAAGCCTCTTCATATGCTACGATTTTGCTCATCAGCTCATCTATATTCTCTATCCTTGCCTCTGCCTCCTCATCCCCTTCTGATTTTAAACTCTCCACATACCCTGTCTCATCCAGGATCTCCTGCATCAGATCTGATACTCCCATCTCCCGGGCGTCGGCTTTAAAATGCTCTATCAATGCCACAAAAGACTCCAGTCTTGAAGCGCCTCTTCCAATACCCGGAATCAGGTCGACTGCCTGAAGCGCCTCATAGAATCCGATCTCTTTATAGGCG
>CANODD010000026.1 GCA_947564705.1 uncultured Dorea sp.
GTATCCAAAAACTCATCTATTCCGGCCTCTATATTCTCTCTAGCATGATGGTATTCCTCGCTAAATACCATCGAAACCGCCTTGCCGGCCTTTTCCTCGCTGCTCAGCTTCTGGTCTTCTTCCGAAAACTGCACATCCTGTACTTCCTGCGGGAGCTTAGAAATATCCTCCCCTTTCGATTCGGCAATCATCCGCATAGCATAGATCTCTGTCTTCATAAGCTCATTCGAGTAGTCCAATGCTTTCTGCATACTGCTGATCGTCTCTTTATCGGCAAACTCTTCGAGATTCTCCAATGCGCTTTCCCTGCGCTTTGTCTCATTCGCTTCTATAAAATAGGACTCCAAATGCCCCGGCTCCCTCTCCACTACATAGTGATGCACCTGATCCGTAAGATAGGCAGAGGCGTCAGATACATCTGCCGCATCTTCGACACAAGAGATATAATCATTCATAGAAGAAACCATCGCACTAAATTGGCGGAACATCAAAACCATACCATAAATTAAAAGACAATATAGAATACAAGAGATAATAACCATAATGATGTTAACGATATCTCTCCTGGTTTCTCTCGTCAGTTTTTTCGTCTCTTCCTTCGTCATACACTTTCCCTCCCGTTTCATTTACTTTCCTAAATAAAATAGTGTGGTATTCATACCACACTATTTTAACAATTCACCCCAATATCTGCCAAAAAGTGTACCTCACAATTTAAACATATCCTTTTTAACACGTCTTTTTTAATTCATTGAAAGTATACCATAAAAGAAATTTTTTTACAATAAAATTAGTTGATTTATCACAACTTTTTCTGTGATATATCACATATTAATTGGCTATTCCGTCCTTGTTCCGACTTTCCATTCCATTCTGCCGCGCCTGCTTGATTTCATTCGTATATCCTGACCAATGTGTTTGGAAAGTAACTTGCCATCCTTTTCCAAACATGGTATATTTAATGTATAAAAAAATGTATAAAAATAAGAATTCTAGGGAGTGGTTAACATGTATCAGAAAGAATATGAACGTTGGATGTCCGCAGATCTTATGGACGCAGATCTAAAGCCGGAATTATCCAAAATCGCAGGAAATGATGATGAGATTAAGGATCGCTTTGCAATCGCACTGAAGTTCGGTACGGCAGGTTTACGCGGAGTATTAGGCGCCGGAACAAACCGTATGAATATCTATGTGGTACGCCAGGCAACACAAGGACTTGCCAATTGGGTGAAGACGCAGGGAGGCAGCCAGACGGTAGCTATCAGCTATGACAGCCGTTTAAAAAGCGATGTATTTGCCAAAACTGCAGCCGGTGTCCTTGCCGCCAATGGTATCCATGTCAGAATTTACGACGCGCTGATGCCGGTACCCGCACTTTCCTTCGCGACACGCTACTACAAATGCAACGCCGGTATCATGGTAACCGCTTCTCATAACCCTGCCAAATATAACGGGTATAAAGCGTACGGTCCTGACGGATGCCAGATGACAGACGATGCGGCGGCGATCGTATATGCCGAGATCCAGAAGACAGACGTCCTTGAAGGCGCAAAATATATCTCATTTGCGGAAGGTGTTGAGAACGGCCTGATTCGCTTTGTGGGAGACGACTGTAAAAAAGCGCTGTATGAAGCAATCGAATCGCGGCAGGTTCGTCCGGGTCTATGCAGGACTGCAGGACTGAAATTAGTATACAGTCCTTTAAACGGAGCAGGTCTGGTTCCTGTAACACAGGTGTTAAAAGATATTGGAATTACAGATATCACGATCGTGCCTGATCAGGAATATCCAAACGGATATTTTACAACCTGCAGCTATCCGAACCCGGAGATCTTCGCCGCATTGGAGCAAGGATTGAAATTAGCGGAAGAAACCGGCGCAGATCTGATGCTGGCTACAGATCCGGATGCAGACCGTGTGGGAATCGCTATGAAGTGTCCGGACGGCTCTTATGAATTGGTAAGCGGCAACGAAGTAGGCGTATTACTTCTCGATTATATCTGCGCAGGGCGCATTGAGAAGGGAACGATGCCGAAAGACGCCGTTGCGGTTAAATCCATCGTATCCACGCCGTTAGCAGACGCAGTCGCTGAACACTACGGCGTAGAACTGCGAAACGTATTAACAGGTTTCAAGTGGATCGGCGACCAGATCGCACGCCTCGAAGCAGACGGAGAGGTTGACCGCTTTATCTTCGGATTCGAAGAAAGCTATGGATACCTTGCCGGCCCGTATGTCCGCGATAAAGACGCTGTCATAGGTTCCATGCTGATCTGCGAGATGGCTGCATATTATAGGAGTATCGGAAGCTCTCTGAAACAGAGAATGGAAGAGATCTATACAGAATACGGGCGTTATCTGAACAAAGTAGACAGCTTCGAATTCCCGGGACTCACCGGTATGGACAAGATGGCCGGTATCATGCAGAGCCTCAGAGACAATCCGCCGTCTGAGATCGCAGGCATCAAAGTAGTTAAAGCAGCCGACTATACAAAGCCGGAAGAGACAGGGCTTCCATCCGCCAATGTCCTGATCTATACTCTGGAAGGAGGCGCAACCGTTATCGTACGCCCCTCCGGAACAGAACCAAAGATCAAGACCTACTTTACAACTCTCGGAAAAGACCTCGAGGAAGCACAGGCACAGAAAGATAAGCTTGCGGAGGCGTTAAAACCGCTGCTGGCATAATACCGGATTTTTTAATTTCCTCTTAAGAAAATTTCGTTTTGTTTAAGGGAATAAACATACTTTGGACACATTTAACGATTATACTAGATGTCAGATAGTTGATAAACATTTCAACTATCTCCCCCCTCACAAAGTATAGCGCCTGGAAATATAATCCCAGGCGCCGCACTTTACTCTCATTCCTTTAAATAACTATAACAACAGTGAAACCCGGTAACCACATGGTTATCGGGTTTCACTGTTTATTTTTTATATTTTCGTACGATCTCCTGCATCGTACTCCACTTCCGCTCCATATCCGCTACCAGCTTAAACTGCGTACGGCATCTGTCCAGATTGTGTCCCTCTCTGTGGATCTTAAAATACCTGTCCCCCTGGAGATAATCCGTCAGGAAACGCATACCACACTCAAACGTCATAACCTTAGCCCCCATAGGAAGCAAGTCGATCTCCTGCTCCGTAAGTCTTCCCGCGCAGCCTTCAATGAATCCTCTGACATACAGCTCGTACAAATCCATGCTGCAGGACACTTTTGACAAATCCTTCTCGTCCTCAGCTGCGGTACTCGCCCCAAAACGTATCGAATCTCCGAAATCATTCATAGCGAGCCCCGGCATAACCGTATCCAGATCAATCACACAGATTGCTTTCCCGGTCTTATTGTCAATCATGACATTATTCAGCTTCGTATCATTATGAGTCACACGAAGGGGCAGCTCTCCCTTTGCCTGGAGGTCAGAAAAGCAATTCGCCACCTCTTCCCTCTCTAATACAAACCGAATCTCTTCCTCTGCCAAAGACGCCCTTCCCAGCGTATCCTCTTCCACACTTTTCTTGAAAACGGCAAAACGAGACTTCGTATCATGAAAACCTTCGATCGTCTCATGCAATGATTCCGCCGGATAATCTGCCAACATACATTGAAAATTACCAAATGCAAGGGCACTCTGATAGAAGTGCTCCGGCTTCTCCACCAGATCATAACAGGTAGCATCCGTGATATATTTATAAGAGCGCCAGTAATCCCCGTAGGAATCCCGATAATACGGCTTGCCGTTATAAGCCGGTATCACATTCAAAGTTTCCCGCTCCGGATCTCCGCCTTTCTCGATGATCTTCTGCCGAAGATGCGCGGTTACCCCCATAACATTCTCCATAAGCATTACCGGATTCGCGAACACATCTTTGTTCATTCTCTGAAGAATTACTTTGATTCTTCCCATCCCGGCAATCTCAAAAACTAACAGATATGTATCGTTAATATGTCCGTTTCCGTATGCACAGCCTCTTACCAGTCTCCCGTTATATTGAAAATTCGCTATAACCTCCGCAATCTGAATAGGTGATGCTTCCGCCATATTATATTTCCTCCCACAAATGTTCCGGATACAGCCCCTCGTCCTTCATCCTCTGAAGCGCCGCAACGACTACCGGTTTATCCTCTTTATAAGTTACTCCATACCACTTATCCGCCGACTTAAGAACCGCCACCGCGGCGCGGTCTTTCTCCAGCAGATTGCTTACAACCGTCGGCAGAAAATATTCACATTTCATCGGATTATTTTTAAGCCCCTCATCTAAGAATGCCGGAAATCCGTCACGGATCTCATCCAGAATACTCCTGGTAAATCCCCACATATTCATAGAAACCGTCACGTCAGCTTCCACAGGAACCCAGGTCCTGCCTGCATCTTCCGTATAGGCAATGCCGCCGTCCCGTTTCTCAATCCTCGTCCGCTCATGAATACCGATCAATTCGCCGTTCTCATCCATATCACAGATTCCCCGCGCCACGTCCCCGTTATCTGTCACGGTCTTCCCAAGCTCATATCCTACCATCGTATAACGGTATTTCTCGTCATCTTCATGAGTTGACAGATAATCAAAGATCAGCTTGAAAGCCTCCCTTCCATAGTAATCGTCCGCATTGATCACCGCAAAGGGTCCATGAATCTGATCAATACAACTGAGTACCGCGTGGGCAGTTCCCCATGGTTTTACACGCCCCTCCGGCACCTGATAACCCTTCGGCAGATTCTCCGCCTCCTGGAACGCATAGGATACCTCCATATATTTCTCAATCCTCTTTCCTACCGTCTCCCGGAAATCCGCCTCATTCTCCCGCTTGATAATAAAAATCACCTTCTCGAATCCGGCTCTTCTGGCATCAAACATAGAAAAATCCATAATAATATGCCCATCCTTGTCCACCGGGTCGATCTGCTTCAATCCTCCGTAACGGCTCCCCATTCCTGCCGCCATAATCACCAATACTGGTTTATCCATCACACTGACACCTCCTGCATCGAATATATCTTTATTGTATTACAACAACGAAAAAAAATCTTTACACTATATTCTTCCTGATTTGCATTATCTGTCACCCGGCTGTCAAGTAATCATTCATTTCATTAAGATGCAATTTCATTAATATGCAAATACCCTGCGACATATCTGCAAAAGCCATACATGCAGCGCAGTCATGCCGTAGGGTATTAACTTAGCTTCATCTGAATTTCTTATACTTCCTGCGTTACCTTAGAGAGCGCCGCAGCGTCTGCCACTACCGTAACATCCTGGTGCATCTGAAGAATAGACGCCGGAACAGAAGGGGTAACCGGACCGAAGAATGCTTTCTCTACAATATCCGCTTTGTCTTCTCCGCTTACGACGATCAGAATCTTCTTCGCCTGCATGATCGTCTTGATTCCCATAGTATAAGCCTGGCGCGGCACATCATCGGCAGAAGCAAAGAATCTCTTGTTCGCCTCGATCGTCCTCTCCTGCAGATCTACACAATGCGTTTCCTTATCAAAAGCATCCGCAGGCTCATTGAATCCGATATGTCCGTTGTGTCCCAGACCAAGAAGCTGAAGATCCACGCCGCCCATAGACCGGATCAACTCCTCATACCTTGCACACTCTTCCTCACTATCCGGCTTCGTTCCGTCCGGCAGATATGTATTCTCCGGATCAATATTTACTTTATCGAACAGATTCTCATGCATAAAATAATAATAACTCTGGTCATTTGTACGCGGAAGCCCCTTGTACTCATCCAAATTCACCGTCTTCACCTGTGAAAAATCAAGGTCCCCCGATTTGTACTTCTCTACCAGATTCTCATAAGTTCCGATAGGCGTCGAGCCTGTTGCAAGTCCCAGTACGCAGTCCGGCTTCAAGATAACCTGAGAAGCGATGATATTCGCTGCTTTCCTGCTCATTTCACTATAATCTGCTGTTTTGTAGATCTTCATTCCATATCCTCCTGATTGTCTTCATACAATGTAATTTATATTTTCTCTCTTTAATGTATCAAAAAAAACATATGAAAGCAAGATTATACCACAATAAAGATTGTAAAAATAAAGTAAAAAGAGACTATCAAGGAAAACATGTTCCCTGATAATCTCTTCTTCGTCTTTCCCATAACAATTATGGTCTGTTTATGACCGGATTACTCCTGTACATACGGCATCAAAGCAATATGGCGCGCTCTCTTAATCGCTACTGTAAGAGCCCTCTGATGCTTTGCGCAGTTTCCTGTAATTCTTCTTGGAAGGATCTTTCCTCTTTCAGAAATGTACTTTCTTAACTTCGCAACATCCTTGTAATCGATCTCATTATTCTCCTTACCGCAGAATACACATACTTTCTTTCTTCTGCGTCCGCCACCTCTTCTCTTGAAGCCGCCTTCAGGACGGTTACCTTTATCGTAAGCCATGATTAACTCCTCCTTTATGCAATACTAGTTAAACGGTAATTCTTCATCAATACCGGCCTCAATCTCCACAAAGTCTTCGCCTTTATCCGCCATCATAGATGATCTCGACGAGGACGATGCAAAATCTCTGTCGCTTCCTTCCGGCATATTCATGAAGCCTGCACCCACGTCCACAGATGAAGCCGGACCCGATGCCGATGCAGACGCTCCAGAGCCATAACTTCTGGCATTCGCATCACTCACGGCTTTGCTCTCGGCAAACTCAGACTCTTCCACAACAACCTCCGTCGTGTATACCTTCACGCCGTCCCTGTTGGTATAGCTCCCGGTCTGGATACGCCCGGTGATTACAACCTTCAAACCCTGACGGTAGAATCTTTCGGCATGCTCTGCCTGCCTTCCAAAAGCCACACAGCTAATAAAATCTGCGGTAGCCTCCCCGTCACGCTTGAACCTGCGGTCAACAGCCAGCGTAAACCTTGCGATTGCCAGCGGGTTCTCTCCTCCCTGTGAATATCTCACTTCCGGGTCTCTCGTTAAGCGTCCCATCAAAATTACTTTATTCATATAATACCTCTACTTCCTGCTTATGCTTCCTGTCTAACGCATAAATATCTGATCACGTTGTCCATAATGCGGATTCTCTGTTCAATCTCGCTCGGGACTTCAGCATCAGCTTCGAAGTGGATGAAATAATAGTATGCTTCTTTCATCTTCTGAATCTCGTAAGCTAATCTTCTCTTACCCCATTCATCAACGTCAGAGATCTGGCCGCCGAAACGCTCTACTAACGCTTTTACTTTCTCGACTACCTGCGCTCTTTCGTCATCTTCGATCTTTGCACTGACAACAACAGCTAATTCATATTTATTCATGTCGCCTTTGCACCTCCTTCTGGTCTTTTGGCCCCCCGCTCATCTTATGTGGGAGCAAGGATTTCTGCCTGCTTTTTGGCAGATTTATTGTATCACGGATTAATATGATACCATAATTTACTGCTTGTTTCAAGCTTTTTTCTTCAAATCTCTTGTACTTTTTTCCACTAATTTACGTGCAATCATAATCTGATGCCCGCATCCCAAACATTTCAGCCGGAAGTCCGCGCCGACCCGCAGTATCTCCCATTCCCTGCTTCCGCAGGGATGCTGCTTTTTCAACGTAACAATGTCTCCTACTTCATATATATAATCGTTTCTCATCATTCGCTTTCCCCTTCGCTTCCCTCTTCCTTCACCCTAACGCCGCGGACGACAAACCGATGATTGTCACTGGCGCTGGTACAGGTTGACAACGTAACGATCCTGTCGCTGGTTGTCACCTCCACCCCTGTTTCATACAGCGATATCTCTTTTGTCATATCCAGGAATCTCTGAAACTCTTCCTTCGTCGTAAATTCTGTTCTATAACACTCCGACGTATCTACCACTTCACCCATAGAATAGACTTGATATACCAATTCCCTGCCGTCTACTGTATAGATATAAAAATAAGGGTTCGCTTCCCAGAAAGCTTTGTCGTCATAATCCTGAATATGCCGAAACATAGAGCCGTCCCGCATCCTATGACCATACACAATCGAATTCTTATCACTAAAATTGGGATTGTTATCCACATTCAGGAAGATCGCCCCCAGCGTATTCTCATTTGCAGAGAATGTCTTATGCAGATATTCCTCATTATCCTTTCCCTGAACGATAGGATAACTGATGATCGACGGTTCCGGAGAAAATCGAATCCATCCGATCGTATCCGGATTAATCTTTAAGAGTTCGTCAAAATCTACGGTAAATTTTGACTCTTCTTCATCACCCGGGCTCCCACTTCCTAACGCAAGCTCACGGACCTTGTCATATTCACTTCTCCCGTCATAGTAACCCTTGCATATCTTATAAAGCTGGAATGCCGATACACAGAATACGGCAAGCGCCGCTATCAAGACGAGGTTCGACAGAATACCTGCGGCATTCCTTTTCTTACCTCTTCTTCCGTGTCTCCTGCCTGACCGTCGTTTCCTTCTCTTCTCTTCCATACTCTGCACCCCTGTCTGCTTATTCCGTTTCACCTTTGTTTATGGCGCTTTATTTTTGCTCCATAATCTCCACGATCGTCTTCTCAGTCCCGGTCATTCCCGGAGAAGCAATCATTCCCATATATCTCATCGTATCTTCCGGAGTCATTCCATTAATCCCATGGATATCTTCGATACTTATACCATGCAGCGCCAGATTCACCGCCCTGAACGCAGCGTCCACGGCAACGATGCCCTTCATCGCACATCCGTGGTTTCCGCCGTCACAGATCATACCTGTAAGACCGCTGGCCATATTCCGCAGCACGGCGCAGATCATCTGTCTGTCGGCGCCTCTCATATACGCCATTCCACAGGCCATCCCGGTTCCCGCAGCAATCCCGCATCCGCAAAATGCCGACAACTTCCCCGAATACTCCTTAATATACATCGTGAGCAGATAGCTCAGCGCCGCCGCCCTTAACAGCGTCTCCTCCTTAATCTCCGCCTGATTCACCTGATACCATGCGTATAACGGCATCGTCGCTATAATTCCATGAGCCCCGCTGCCCGTGATACTCATCGCCGGTCTTCCCAATCCCAGCACCCTTGCCTCAATTGCGCCGTTACAAAGCAACTGCGCCGTCTTAACCGGATCCTCCGATATCCGCTTACCGCTGTTCTCCTGCAGAAGCCAGTCTGCGATCACCGCTCTGTCAGAAGCCAGTCCTTCTTCCAGCAATTCCATATTCATTGAAAAAGCATCCCGAATAAATGCGATCTCTTTCTCTGGAACCTCCGTTATGTATTCCCATATCTCGTTCAGAGAATAGCGATGGATCGCCTGCCCCTCGGTCTGTTCCCGTCCTGCTCCCTCTTCTTCCTTATATATCTGAATTCCGTTCTTCTCTATGGATACGATATGCGTATGGCTGCCGCGGATATGCACGGTGCATCTGTCCAGCTCGCTTTCCACCCTGGCGTCTATGGTAATCTCGGAACCAATATGATCCAGAACCACTTCCACAAGTCCGGCATCCACCATCTCTGCCGCTTTCGCATCGTCCTCCTCCGTAATATCCGCAAGTGACTGAAGTCCCTTTCCGGCGTCGGCTGCCACGGCTCCCAGCGCCGCCGCATAAGGACTTCCATATCTCGATGAATTCGGGATTCCACATGTATACGCATTCTTATACATACCAGAATTCAATGCCACATATACCTTCCTGATCTCACCTTCCACCTGTTCCCTCGCACTTGCCACCGCATACGCTATCGCTCCCGGCTCCGTAACCCCGAGCGCAGGCCTCATATCCTCCTTGATTAACCTGGTCAATTCATTCATAAACTACTCCTATTCCCACTCTATCATCCTATATAATTACAATCATATCCCAAAAAACCTCACGTGTACTGAGATCATAGATTACATTATACCATGAACCAACCGTCGGATAAAGGGTTTTAAACTCACTTTTCACGCTTGCATCCGTAAACAAAAACTTTATATTTTTTTATCTGCAATTTATTGACTTTCCTTATAGACGGCGTATTATGTGTTATACATAATGTTTCAGGAGGTTGATATACGTGAAAGAAAAATTTATTCGATTTATGTACGGTCGTTATGGCATGGATTCGCTGGGTAAATTCACTATCATTACCGGTGTCGCCGCCATGCTGCTTGCCGGCTGGAACGACAGCCTGATCCTGTCGCTTCTGTCGTGGATATGTATCATCTATACTTATTTCCGCATATTCTCCCGGAATATCTATAAACGTTCATCTGAAAACCAGTGGTATCTGAACAAAACATATAAACTCCGCAGTGCATTCTACCGCGAGAAGAATCTCATGCTCCAGCGTAAGACACATCACATCTATAAGTGTCCCGCCTGCAGACAAAAGATCCGAATTCCGAAAGGCAAAGGACGGATCGAGATCCGCTGTCCCAAATGCAGCGCCACATTTATTAAAAACAGCTAACGGGGTCTCGATATGTTTGGATATATAGCAATTAATAAAGCAGAGATGAAATTCAAGGATTATGACGTCTACCACGCCTATTATTGTGGTCTGTGCAAATGCTTAAGAGAACGCTATGGCGTCCGCGGACAGCTCACCCTGTCTTATGATATGACGTTTTTTATCCTTCTTCTGACCGGGCTATATGAACCTGAAACGAAAAAAGAAACCATTCGCTGTATTGCTCATCCCTTTAAGAAGCATATTGCTTACAGAAATGAATTTACCGAGTACGCCGCCTCCGTCAATCTGATTCTTGCATACTACAAGTACCGGGACGACTGGAACGACGACCACAGGAAAAAGAGCTATATTGCCGCCAGACTGCTTCATCCCCATATGAAGGCGATTCAGGATAACTACTCCGGCAAAATCACTAAGGTTGCGTCAGAGCTTAGAAATATATCTCAGCTGGAACAGAAAAACGAGCAGAATATCGACGTCATGGCAGGACTCTTCGGTAATATCATGGCGGAACTTTTTGTATACCGACAAGATGAATGGGAAGCCTCTCTGCGCAGGATTGGATTTTTTCTGGGAAAATTCATCTATCTGATGGACGCTTATGAAGACGTTGAGGACGACATCCGGTCCGGGAATTACAATCCCTTCAAAGAATCTTTTCTCAATGATAAGGATTTTGCCGGGTATTGCAGACAGCTCCTGACGCTTATGATGGCGGAATGCTCCAGGGAATTCGAAAAGATGCCCATACTTCTTCATGCCGACATTCTTCGCAATATCCTGTATTCCGGTGTCTGGCGACGGTATATCCAGGTAACCTCCGCGCGTACCGGACAGAATTAAGTTTCAAAGTTAATTTTATAATTTCCCGAAAGATACGAACGGCAGAAAGAAACCGGCAGCTGCCAACTATCATATATAGAATCATAAGCGATCAGGAGAATAATCATGAAAGATCCCTATAGCATTCTCGGTGTACGGCAGAATGCATCAGACGAAGAAATCAAGAAAGCATACCGTAATCTAAGCCGGAAATATCATCCGGACGCAAATATCAATAACCCCAATAAAGACCAGGCAGAAGCTCATTTTAAGGAGGTACAGCAGGCATATCGGCAGATTATGCAGGAACGGGAATACCAGACCTCCGATCACTCATATGAAGACTTCGGACCCTTCGGCAGCTTCGGAAACTTCCGCGGATTTAACGCCCAGTACCAACAGACAGGTTCCGGCGCTTCGGAAAACGAAGAAGACCTGCATATGAAAGCCGCGTCCAACTTCATTCAAAGCGGTCATTATCAGGAAGCTCTCAATCTCCTCAACGGAATACGGGAACGCAATGCCCGCTGGTATTACTACAGCTCCCTCGCAAACTCCGGTGCAGGCAATAATGTCGTCTCTCTACAACACGCTAGAGAAGCTCTTCGTCTGGAACCGAATAATTTCCAATATCAACTGCTTGTGAACCGCCTGGAAAGCGGCGGAAGCTGGTATCGTCAGCAGCAAGGACCTTACCAGACGACTTTCGTCGGCGGAAGCAGCTGGTGTATGAAGCTTTGTCTTGCGAATATCGCATGCAATCTGTGCTGCAACGCCGGTATGTGCTGCGGTCCAGGCACACCGGGCGGTTATATCTGATACGTCAATATATCATATATTAGGAGGCGTGAACGATTATGCTGGAATATTTAGTTTTATATCAGAGTGAATCCGGCAACACAAAAAAAATCGCTGCGGCGATCTTCTCCCATCTTCCCGGAACTTCAAAAGACTTAATTGATATTACAACAAATAAAACCATACCTGAAGCGCGCGTGTATTTCGTCGGTTTCTGCGTCCACTGCGGTTCGTGCAGTATGATTGTCAGTGATTTTCTGAACGCCTTAAGCGGTAAGCGAATCGCTCTTTTTGGCACCTGCGGTATGGGAAATTCTCCCGCGTATTATCATTCGATTGAACACAGTGTAAGCGTATGGATCGAATCTGACAATGAATATCTTGGCGCTTTTATCTGCCAGGGCAAGATGCCGCAGAAAGTACGGCGGAAGTATGAATCCATTCGTACCTCCAAAAATACTTCCCAGATCAGCCTATGTCTCCGAAATTTCGACGAAGCGCTGACTCATCCGGACATCCTGGATCTCGAACACGCCAAGGTATTCGTTGAAAAGACGCTGAAAAAAATACCGGCAGAGGATTAATACTCATCCTCTGCCGGTATTTTCATTATACCAGTATTTTCATTATATAGGAAGTTCCAGATAAATATCTTTGCCTTCTTTGATAGAGATGACTACTTTGCCGCTCTTAACCGTCGTGACAGCACCCTGCACATTCATCTCAACTGCAGGAGCCGGCGCCGCCTCCTCTGCTGCCTCTTCCGCCGCTTCCCCATCAGCCGCTTCTTTAAATCCCTCTACATTATCTACCGTCAGCGGGCATAAAGAATCACTTGTCTTCGTTAGTTTTGCCCCTAATACTTGTCCGATCGTCAGGCATCCGTCCAGATTCAATAATCCAGAATCAACTAATTCATCAAAGATTGCCGGATCTTCCAAATTCGCCGCCTCGATGGTAATACCGCCTTCCGCTCTGCAGCATAACACTGCCGGATCATGGGCATGTGCTTTCGCGGTTTCCGCTGTGATTGACATACTAAATTACCTCCTTCTTAAATGCGGATTACTCCCGTCAAAATCCTTTCGATACTGTAACACACCTGGACTCAAGGCATTCCGGGAGTATCCTTATATTATCTTTAGTATATCTGCCGCAGAATGATATTTCCAATCATTTTTTTTCATATATTAAGCTCAATTATATGTCCCGTCTATACTACAACCTCACAGATCTGCGATGTAACCTTGCATGTCTTTCGGACCTCTTGCATATATATGTAAAAACTTTAAAGGTTGCTTTTTTTAATATGCAAAAAAGACGTTCTATCATTATCACGGCTCTGCTTTTTGCCCTTCTTTTCACATCTTCCGCACTGCTCCGTCATTTTAACGGAGATGAGAACCGACGATTCGAAGCCTATACAGACCAACTCTTCTGTCAGGAAGTTGCGGGGAGCACGATTTCCCTCCACTATACGCTCAAGAATCCCTCCGACTTCGGGATCGAACATACTCCCATATCCTTTGGCGCCTACACCCCGGACGCGGACGCCGTCTGCGCCGCCTCTGAAAATGCCCTCTCTGTACTCCATTCATTTGAACGCAGGCGTCTCTCTAAGAAAAACCGTCTGACCTACGATATTCTGGAGCATTACCTCGAATCTTCCAGGCAGCTTGCTCCCTATACTCTGTACGACGAACCTCTTGCCCCTATGACCGGCGCTCAGGCGCAGATCCCGGTTCTCCTGTCAGAATATCGGTTCTACAACCGCTCGGATATCGAGAACTATCTTAAGCTCCTGACCAAAATGCCGGACTATTTTCATTCAATCCTGGAATTCGAACACGCCAAATCAGAGGCCGGGCTATTCATGGCATCCTACTCTGTGGATGATATCATTCAGGAATGCCAGGCATTCATCGACATGGCGGATCAGAATTACCTATACACTTCTTTTAAGGAGCGTCTGGATGCCACAAAATTATCGGAAGAGGATAAGAATGCTTATATCAAAGCAAATTCAGACTCTATCAGGGATTATGTCTTTCCCGCATATTCTGAATTGAAAGAAGGGCTGTCCGCCCTGCGTGACACAGGGCAGAATCCCAACGGACTCTGCCATCTGCCGGACGGTCGGAAATATTATGAACTCATCGCCGCCTCCGAGACCGGTTCCTTCCGGACAATCCCGGAGCTGCAGCAATTAACACAACAGCAGATGATTGCAGACTTAACCGAGATGCAGAAGATCCTGTCGCCCTCTTCCGGCGTCTCCTCGGTCTCCTCCGACCTCTTTAAAGCACAGGGTACGATCCTGAATGACCGTGAACCCGCGTCCATCCTCGCAGAACTGAAAAGCAAACTAAAGGACGACTTCCCGGACCCGCCAAAGGTCAATACACAGATCAAATATGTACAAAAGTCCATGGAAGACTATCTAAGTCCTGCTTTCTATATGATACCCGCAATCGACAACTCCGCCGAAAACGTAATCTACATTAACCAGGGACACCTGCCTGACGATCTGTCGCTATTTACAACGCTTGCCCATGAAGGTTATCCGGGACATCTGTATCAGACGACTTATTATGCGGACACAGATCCCGAGCCTATACGCAGCCTTTTGAATTTTGGCGGATACACAGAGGGTTGGGCTACCTACACCGAGATGATGAGTTACTATTACGCCCCTATCTCCAAAGAACAGGCAACACTCATGCAGAAGAACAACTCCGTAATTCTTGGATTGTACGCTCTTGCCGATATGGGCATTCACTATGAAGGATGGACTCTGCTTGAAACAATTTCCTTCTTCCGCAGCTATGGCATCACCGACACCGGCACCATCGAGACGATCTACGAACTGATTATCGCAGATCCGGCAAATTATCTTAAATACTATATCGGATATGTGGAGTTCCTGGAATTAAAAAAAGACGCGATAGAGCAGTGGGGAGATGATTTCTCCCAGAAAAAATTTCACACTGCCGTGCTGGACATCGGACCTGCGCCATTCGAGCTGATACATAAAAATATATTGGGCGATAAGTAGTCACATGTGTATGTGTGAAAATTCCGGCAGCCTGCCGCTCTGTTTCACATCAGATTTTATGCTGAATTTGATCAATACAATCCTCCGCGTCTCACAAATTCAGCATAGAATCTACCCAATGATCACTTCCATCTTAATTCCGTCCCCATCTTCAAGCCCTGTACAGAACCGATATCGAACGCACTCTTCATACTCTTCGCATGTGTAGACATTAAAGTAACTTCGACGCATAAAATACGATAATCCCAGGAAACTCTGCTCCGCGGCCTGGTAAGAGAATTTCTTCAATACGATCTTTACCACTATCTTTCTATTACCATCCATCTCAGCCTGGAATTCTTCAATCGCCTGATCCGTCGTCAAGTATTCCCTGACCTCTTCTAACGCTCCTTGATCAATCGTCGGATTAAATCCATTAAAAAAAGCGCTCTTCTCCATCTTGACCTCCTAAACCGGGAAATTCTTATGATAATCGAACCAAAAAGATGTCCCTGTCTTCATTCAGGGACATCTTTTATTCTTCGTACTATTCGTTCACTCTCTTGCTTCTTAATTTGAAACGAGCTACCAGTGACTTAAGCAGCTGGGACTGGCTGGACAGCTCTTCGCTTGCAGCCGCGCTCTCCTGCGCCGTAGCCGAGTTTGTCTGCACCACGCTGGAAATCTGATCCATACCGGTCGTTACCTGTGCAATCGCTTCTGCCTGAGTAACTGCCGCTGAAGAAATCTTATCCACATATGTAACGGCGCTCTTCGTACTCTCTACCGTCTCCGAGATCGCTGCCGCAGTACGGTCTACGATATTCGTACCATTCTCAACCGCAATGATCGTTCCCTCGATAAGGGCCGTCGTATTACTTGCCGCCTCGGCGCTCTTAGACGCAAGGTTACGCACTTCATCCGCCACAACCGCGAATCCTTTTCCTGCCTCGCCTGCACGGGCCGCCTCTACCGCGGCGTTCAATGCAAGAATATTAGTCTGGAACGCGATGTCCTCAATCGTCTTAATAATCTTACCGATATCGCCGGACTTCTGGCTGATCTCACCCATCGCAGAGATCATATCCTGCATCTGTTCATTCGAAACAGTCAGCTTATCCTGCGCCTCCATAACCTTCTGGCTCGCTTCTCTCGCATTATCCGCCGTATTATTTACTTCTCTTGAGATATCATTAATCGTCGCCGCCAACTCTTCTACAGAACTTGCCTGCTCAGTCGCGCCCTGTGACAATGCCTGTGCTCCTGAAGATACCTGATCGGCTCCGCTTGCTACCTGATCGGAAGCTTCGTTAATCTGTTTCATCGTATCGCTTAAGTTACGGTTCATCTTACGGATAGACGCCAGCAACGGCTCGAAATCACCTTTATAAATTCTATCCTCTGCAAAGAGATCAAAATTGCCTGCAGCCATCTCGTCAAGCAGACGAGTAAGATCTCCCACTACATCTTCCAGTCCCTGACATGTCTCTTTTACACTGTTTACCAGAGATCCGAATTCATCTTCGGATTCATATTCCAGTTTCTGAGACATCTCGCCTCTTGAAAGCCCCAGCATCGCATCCTCTACCTGATGTACCGGGCTTACGATCGTTCTCGTCACTCTCGCGCAGATAACCATTGCCAATATAATTGCAACTACTGTAATCGCCAGCAGCACGATCATACTTGTATTCGTTGACTTTACGCTTTCGCTCATAGTCTGGCTGCGGGCAGCCACAGTATCATCAATTAAAGCGTTCACATTCGAAAGAACCTTATCCAATTCAGGACTGCACTGCGTACGGGTCAGTTCAGCCGCCTCCATCGCTTTTCCTTCCTTTAAACGAGCTATAATGGTGTCTGCGGCGTTCATCCAATTGGTCAGCGTATTCTCCAGCGTCGTCACGTCTTCCTGATTCAGAACATCCTGTTTATGTAACTCCTCAAGATTCGCCGTAATATCCGCCTTATTCTTCTCGATTGACTGCAGCTTAGACGCGTCTGTCTGTCCGGCGATAATCATGTCGCGGACATCTTTCGCCGCCGAGAATGTGGCAATACGGCAAGCCTTAACCGCGCCGTTGCGGCGGACGACGCGGTTAAGGC
>CANODD010000027.1 GCA_947564705.1 uncultured Dorea sp.
AAAGCAGCCCGATCAAATAAAGCGACTTCATATAGTCAAACGCGGCAAACCATGGACTTGCTTCCATCCGGACAACTAAATAAGCAAAAGGATCATCGATTAATCCAATCTTCAACTGATATCCCGCGCCGATATAAAACATTTCCTTCACCGGATACAGACCATAATTTGGAATTTCTTCTTCCGCATTCCAGGAAAAATGCCCCTCTTTCGGAAACTCATGGAGGAATTCACTGCTGCTCCATCTATGCCATTTCTCATAAGAGCCCTGTAACATGTACGGAAATCCGATGGTGGGCGTCTTTATCTCTCCGCTTTCCCGCTGTTTGCCGCTGATGTCAGGATTTGCCCACTCCCACACTATTTTGCTGTCTATTTCACGGAACACTTTCTCTTCCCCGGTCTCCGCCCCCGTCGCATAATCTATCTTCGTCCCTGTCGTCGACATGACGATGCTGTCCATGAGCGGATCCACATACTGATCCTCAGCCTGTTTCCCGTCTTCTTCCCCTTCCCGCCATGTAAGCTCCTGGACATAGATATCATACAATTCCTGCCCGTCGGAAGACGTCCGGATCAGGATTCGGTATTTCTCCGGCAGCGTATAATCTTCCGTCGACTGCAGGCTCTTCCAGCGATACTCTGCCAACTCCTCTTTCTGTTCAAATGTCAGAAAGTTATCCAATATATAAGGACCGTTATAAATACCGGAAGTATCCGCCGTATACATCGTATCGCCGATGGTATCGCAGCTCTTTGCCAACAATTTCTTATCCTTATCATAAGCAGCAGCCGATATCATCAGATCCGGATTCGCTGAATTTAAGACATACTCATTCACCAGCTTTTGATAGAATTCTTTTCTCTCCTTATCGTTCCATTTCCCAGTTTCTCCGGCAACTGTATCTGAACCATCTTCAAACACATCTTCCACTACATCTTCCACACTTCCTTTTGATTCTTCATGCTTCTCCCTTTCATCGTTTATGGCTTCTAATGCCTCTTCTGCCGCATTCTGCTTCAATTCTTCATAAGTTTCTAATGCTTCTTCTGCCGCATTCTGCTTCAATTCTTCATAAGCTTCTGTCTGGGAACGTTCCTGATCGGAAGCTTTCCTTAATATAGATGCAGCCACTTCCTCAAACGTACGGAGATATTCTTTCATGAATCTTTCCTTCACCAGCAAAGTTACCAGAACCATCGTCACCAGATACAACGCCAGAAAGACCGCCATAACCGGTTTCCAGAATCTCTTTTTCTTTCTTCTTAAACTTCCCTTCATCGTACCACCTCTGCCAATCCTTTCTTACGTCCGGCACGCCTTTTATACCCGCGGGCAGCGAGTCAAGCAGGCATGTTTGCATGTACGCTCGGCGACTGCCGCCAGGCCTTTAACTCGAGACAGCCAGACGATATCCAAATTTCCGCACAGTCTGTATGGTACATCCGCAGGAACCGATTGCCTTTCTCAGCTTCTTGATATGATTATCCACCACCCGCTCATTTCCGTCAAAATCATATCCCCAGAAACGGATTAAAAGCTGTTCCCGGCTGAAAATACGCCCCGGATTCTGCATAAAGAACAGGAGCATCTCATATTCCTTCGGCGGCAGGGACAGAATCTTTCCGTCTTTTTGGACGTTATGGCTTCTCACATCTATCTTAAGACTTCCTATTTCCACATACGCATTGCTCCCCTGTATCCTTCCTGTCAGCGCCATTGCCTTAGCGTATAATACCGGAAGAGAAAAAGGCTTCGTTACATAATCATCCGCACCGAGAGCATATCCGTTCAGCTTATCCTCCTCCAATACACGGGCGGTAATAAAGATGATCGGTACGTCGCAGTCTTGGCGTATTTCCCTGCATACGGCAAATCCATCCATTCCCGGCATCATAATATCCAATAAAATCAGATGAAAGCTTCTTCTCTTCACCAGCTCCAGAGCCTTAAATCCATCTCCTGCCGTCTCCACATCCCATCCCTTACTTGAAAAATAGTCGGAAGCGGCTTCCGAGATCAGCAGATCGTCCTCCACAATCAATAACTTCAATTCCATACACCTTCTCCACAATCAGACTGTCTGTATATCGTATACAGAAAAATGTCCGGACACGCTTTCTGTATGGTGTACTCTACCATTCTAATATATCCTCTTCGTATCCTTTTGTAAGAATACGTCAAAAAATCTCATGCTATCATACATCCCTCTCATACTTCTGCCGAAGCCTTCGGATCTTTCTGCCGCAGTGGACGAACAGCCACACATACAACATGAAAAACACAAGAAAAATCAATGTAAACGCCCTGGCTCCCACGTCTCCCCTGTCAAGCCAGTTATTAGACTGAATGATAAGCTGCGGTACGACACAACAGAGAAATATAATCATAAGGGGTATCATCCTCCGTCTGTATATCCTTCCGATCATCTCAAGCCTCGACTCATTATCGCTGAATATCTCCAGATCGTCCTCTATAATATCCGCAGGCTTCCTGAAATAACTGAAACTATTCACATCAAACAAATATTCCCATCCATAGTCACGATACAACTGCAGATATCCCGGTTTCTCTCCTGTACCCGCCTGATCAAAATCCAGCCTGTAGACAACATCCTCCGGAGTACACCGGTCAAAAAAATAAAAACCCGGAAGCAAGTATCTCTTAAATCTCCATCCGTTCTGATGCTGCTCTCGCAGAAACTGCTCCTCCTCTTCATAATCCATGATCGTCCAAAAACGGAATAATATTCTATCTGCCATCTGCATACTCTCCTTTACTGTTCTTATACAGCCGTTCAATCCGATGAAGCTCTATCTCAAGAACCTCCCGCCCAAGCTCTGTCATCACATACAGTTTCCTCTTCTCCTCTTCCCTTACGAACCTGATCAGACCGTCCTTTTCCATCTTAGCCAGAGTTCCATACATGGTGCCGGGACTGATGGTTACCGCCCCTCCAGTCATCTGCTTTACCCTCTGCCCGATATTATATCCGTGCATCTCATTCTGCAAGCAGAATAGAATGTAGAACCCGGTCTCCGTCATAGGAACATATATCCTTTTAATCCTGTCCTGCATCACTTCACTCCTTTTTGTTCCGTTGTAATTGCTTATTTGCCAACCATATCTTACCCTGATTCCCGCTGTTACAGTATAACGTAATCCAATACATCTCATTTCAATGTATCGAAATACATTGTATCGAACCTCGTTATATATTATATATCACACTTCGATATATATGTCAAGATGAATTAAAAAATTAAAAACCCTTCTGTCTCCCACGCATTACCTGGAAGACAGAAGGATTATCACATTTTTTCACTATAATCTCACATATTTCGAATGCCATACACTTTCCCCTTAGCAAGAGAAATAATGGCCGCTCAAACGATAAAATAAAAATTACTTCCTGTTTGGTTTTCTTTTAATTCTCAACAATTTAATGAAGTCATTAAACAAAGAGGTATCCACCGGCTCAAACATGATCCATTTTCCATCATGGTAAGTTTGAGCTTTGTCATATATTTCTTGAACTTCCTTTCCGTAATTTTCTCTATCTGTTTCAAATTTTAACCGTTCGTCTTTCCCCAAGATAATCATAAAACCTACACAGTTTTCTCTTGCATATAACGCACACAGTGTTTTACCGCCCCGGCGATATTTATATTCATATTTCCATGCTTTACCGCCTTTATTCCACATACAATCCATATCATATTTTTCATCGATTAAAGCACATAACTTATTCCATACGTCATATAGCGATTTTCCAACTAAAACGGTCATTTCTTCTTCGTTAGGTATCGTATCAAGCATATTAGTCCTCCTACTATATAATTCCTGATTTCTTAGTCAAATTTATTTTAATCTTTCAGAGCCGCCACAATATATAGCATTATATATCTATTGCGTTGAGCTCCCTCTTCCTTCTCTGATAAATGGATTCCCCCAAAATGCGGCAAGTAACTCTGCCACCATAAAACACCAGATAACGGGCTCGCATATAATGACCGCCATATATTGAAACCTGGGGATAAGAACTGCAGTAAACAGTATTTTCCCGATTAATTCAATCACACTGGAAAGAACCGGTAGAATCTTCTGCCCGATCGCCTGCAGAGCCGTCCGGGTATGATTAAGCAGACCTAATATAAAGTAACAAGGAGCAACGATCTGAAGATACAGCATTCCGTTTCGCAGCACTTCTGCCTCATCGGAACCAGATATCCATCTGATCATGTATGGCGCCAGAATCCAGACAAGTATGGTGATAATCACCGTCAAAACCGCCGTGTACATATATGCGTATCTCATAGCCCTGCGAATCCGTCCCGGCTTACGCGCCCCGTAATTCTGAGACACAAACGTATTGACCGTCTGCATCATAGCGATAAAAGGAATCATACAGAACTGGTACATCCTTCTCGCCGCAGTATGCGCCGCGATAACCAGATATCCAAGTCCGTTGATGCCTGACTGCAGGATCACACTGCCCGCCGACACAAAGCAGCCCATAAATCCCATGGATAATCCCTGTGCTGCCGTTTCTCTGTAAAGCTCCACGTCTATTTTAAAGTGTTCCTTTAAAGGAACAAGTACCGGGGCTTTCTTTACAATATAGATCAGGCAGAGCAATACCGAGAAACTCTGTGCAATCACGGTGGCTTCTGCGGCGCCGCCGAGACCCCTGTCCAGCACGGCAATGAACAGATAGTCCAGAAGTATATTGGAAATGGAAGAAATAATAAGGAATACAAGAGGCATAATACTGTTTCCGATTGCCCGAAGTATCCCTGCGCATAAATTATAAGCGAACATCACCAGTGTAAATCTTGTAATGATTGAAATATAGCGATATGCTTCTCCCATGATCTCATCCGGCGTATGTAATAAGCGAAGCAGCGGTATCATGATAATCTCCGACAGAACAGTAAGCGCCGCCACAACCGCCATGCCGATAACGATAGATGCCGCAACGGATTTTTTCAGCATCTGCTCATCCCCGGCTCCATAGCACCTTGCCGTTACAATCGCCATACCGTTGCCAAACCCAAGGGCAAATCCGATTAACAGGTCGTAGATCGGCACAGCCGCGCCGATCGCCGCCAACGCAGTCTCTCCTAAAGTATGTCCCACGATCAAAGTGTCTACCGTGTTATACAACTGCTGAAAAAATATAGAAAATAAGACCGGAATTGCGAAACAGAGCATCGGCATGAATATCTTTCCGTTTAAGAAGTCCGTTTTATTCGCGCTATCACTGGTTTTTGACGATAAAGTTCCCAAGTTTTTCCCCTCTCAGTTACTTTTTTAATAATGCCGAACCACTTCGAATCTTTCCAATTCGGCCTCTTCCTCTTCTCTGATTCCGGCTTTCTGCTTCGCAATGGCAACCTGCTCCTCTACCGTATCCACTCCGCTGAGATTCGGGAGCAGTAATCCCCGGCGATATCCTTTGGTTACCACGACGCCATAACGCTTCACATCAAGCTTATCCATAGAGTCGATCGCTTCCGTGACCCCCAGCACATCCACACTGATCGTAAGCTTATCAAGTTCATCCTGCTCTATCGGAGAAAATCTCGGATCTTTCACTGCCGCGCTCACTGCATTTTCTATAATCTCTTCCGCTATGGAATTCTGCTCGGCCTGAATCGTGCCGATACACCCCCGGAGCCTTCCTTCCTTTTTGATGGAGACAAATACTCCTGCTCTGGTATCGTACATCTCCTGCGGCAGTCCGTCTGGCGTATCAGGCTTTCTGCCCGTTCGGACATACGCATCCACGGTCCGTCTGGCAAGCCGGACATATGCATCCTCCCTGGCTCTCTGCTCTAATACCTGTTCCCTTACTTTCGCCTCGTACTGATCTCTAAAATTCCTGGCTGGATCATTTCCCTGTATCTCATAGGCGCAGATGCCATAGCCGACCCCAAAGGGCCCCTCATAAGAGAGCCGCCTGCTTACCACACCCGTCCTGTCCAGCGCGCCCGCCATGACGGTAAACGAACGATGCCCGCACTCACCGGCTTTCTCACAGAAATCCTCCGGGAACTCCAACAATTTTCCAAAATCACCGTTTCCCATCACATCCATGATAAGTCCGTCATACTTCGGCCCTTCTTCTTTATATCCATAAGGTCCTTCTTCCTTCAGCCGATGCGACAGATCCCCGCTGGCAACCAGCACCACATTTTTCTTCAGTATTTTCGCCGTCTCCCTGATACGCTGTCCCAGCGCGTAATGATCCGCAAGAGAAAAGCCTGACAAACCCAGCCTGACAAGACGGTACTCACTCCAATACTGATTTATAAAATACAGCGGCACCATCGTTCCGTGATCAAGCCGCCTGTCACGCTCTCCCAGCGTCCCTGCAGACAGATCTCCCGCTTCCGCCAGCTTACAAAGCGTCTCCACGAATTCCGTATCATAGGTTACCTCCATCTTCACCTGTCCTGCGCCAAACTGTCCGAAATCTCCCTTTGCGCCCTTTCCCGGCGAGATATGAAAATAATCCGCATACATAATCTGGTGCGGTGAGATAAGGACGATCGTCTCCGGCTTTAGAACTGCAATCCTTCGACCGACTTCATGGTATGCATTCACTGTATCCTGAATCCTTCTCTCTTCCCCTCTGCCGATCTCCGGTATAATCAGCGGAGGATGAGGCGCCATAAACGCTCCTGATATCATCTCATGCTCTCCTTCATTTCTCATCGTTACAGTATAACAGTATCGTGTGCTCTACGACTCGTATTATACTACTTTACAGAACCATATTCAATAACATAAGTTTGGTACTTTAGGCGTCTGAAACCAGGAACCGGGAAAGGACTGATCTGATCATAGATTACTGCGGAGAACAAAGACAGGATTCTTGACAGACTGTCTGAAAAATCATTCCGGACAGTCTGCCGCCATTTCTAAACCTCGAAGATACTGCTTCAGCGCATCTTCCGGCGGTCTCCATGCTCCATGTAATAACGCTTTTTATCTTCATACATTCTTTGCTCCGCCAACTTTACGACGGCAACGACATCCGCCTCGCATGACGCCGTCCCCACAGAGACATGATACCCCGCCTCCGTAGTCTTCTCTTTGACTGCGAGGGCTTTCTCGGTTACTTGGTCCAGCTCCATCTTTGCAAACACCAGAAACTCGTCTCCTCCGATACGATAGACCTGCTCCTGCCCGAAGAACTCGACAAACGCGTCCGCAACGGTGCGCAGCATCCTGTCTCCGGCAGCATGCCCCTGGCTGTTATTCAATTCGTGAAGACCGTTCGCATCCGCATAAACACAAGACAGGCACGCCGGAAGCTCCGTGCTGTACTTTGCAAGTATCTGTTCATATGCGTTCCTGTTCTTAAGATTTGTAAGAAGGTCCGTAGTTGCCATCTTCTCCTTCGCATGAATTTCTTTATGTGTACGAACGACATCCCACAGAAAATAAATAATCAGAATAACCGCCTCATAGATACCAAACCAGAACAGTACTTTCTCAATATGTGCATTCTCCCTGAAGACAATGCTTTCCGGGACTGTAACCATAACAAACCAGTCGTTAACATTCGCAGGCTCATAAGCCGTGTACAGATACTCGTCCCGCGTTCTGGAATAATATGCCGTGATTCCTCCCTTCCCGTCTGCAAAATCCCTTGCCGCCTGCTTTTCGTTGTAACCCTTTTTGATCTTACGTCCCTCCAACGCATCAGAGCTTTTCGTATGTCCGTGCAAGGTATCCATGATAAACTCCATGTTCCGGGTATCTACGATAAAAATATCTGCATTGCCGTCAAATATCTCCACCTCAAAATAATCATACATTTCCTGCGGATCTATCACGCCGAATAATATTCCTTCCGTCCGGCTTCCCCTCTTAATCGGAATATTAATAAATAGGACAGACCGGTCCTCCTCCAGGTTATCCTGCTCAACATTCGTAATAAAAGAACCTTTTTCGGCCAACGCCTCAAACGTAATCCCATTCACCGACTCCTGCACATTCCCGTCCTGCCCAAGGATCTGATCGTTTGGAAGGACGATACCAAGCCGGGAGACCAGTCCCATATCCTTATCTGACTGCAGGATCTCAGCTACACGCTCAGAGGTAATCTCATCCTCCCCCTCTATGATGCCGGCCAGCATCTCCAACTGAGTCTGGGCGAAGGAAATCTGCAGATAGATCTCTTCCTGAGCCTCCTGTGTCTCCTCTTTAAGAGTACGCAGGCAAAAATCTACAGAATAGGACTGCAGCCGCCACAGGACTGCAAAAAATCCAATGCCTATGAGCAGCATAAGTAAGAATGCCGCCGCAATATTTTCCTTTCCCTGCCTGTCTATTTTTTTCAGCAATATCTTTATTTGATTGTTAAGTTCCATATTCTGACTCTCCTGCTATATCAACCTCACCGCAAATCATCAAGATCCTTCTTCACGCTTCTGGCAGATATGAGAAATAGAATTGGCACGATACTGCTGCATACTGCCGTACAGATCCGGTCGATACCCGCATCTCCGATAAGGGCCAACGCTGCGGATACTATCGCGGCAATAAAGCCGATCCACCCCAGTTTCACTGCCACAGCCAATTTATCCTGATTCCCTCCCTCTCCCTTGAGTCCGAAATAACCGCATCCAAAATTAAACACGGCTGAAATCAGCCCCAGAACAGCAGATACCTTCATTGAAACAAGCGCCTGCTGTTCCACGGGCATCTCCACCGCCCCATCCATGAAATTCCCTAATAATAATGTTGCTATTCCGACAACAGCACAAAGAATTCCCAACACAATCTCCAATACCGATAATCCTTTTAACAATTTTTTCACTCTCATCACCTCTTAATGTTTTTGATACACCTCTTCATTCGCTAATTCGCTTGTGAATAAATGTTTACTTACATGATAACAAAAAAAATATCGCCTGACAATATCTTAACGGCGAAACAGTAAATAAATATTTATTCTCATGTATTTATAACCAACCATCCTCTGTGGTATATCTCTATCCCTTTTCTGCGCAGCTTTTTTCCAGATTCAGATATCCGCTCAATCCCTCGATTAAAAACCGAAATACAGTATCTTCCGTCTCCTGATTATCCGGAAGTACTCCCTCCACCACATATTTTGCATACATCACCGTACTGGTAAGCACATGAAGCCACAGCAGATCCTGATTGATCTGCTTCAAACCGGGGAAAGTCTGAAAGAAGGTCTGAACCATACCCACAAAAGTATCAAAGTAACTCACATCCCGGGTCTTGTCATATACCGGGAAAAAAGTACTGTCCCGAAACCGATGGTAAAAAACAGTCTCATCCGGCCTTGCCAACCAGAAACGGAAATAGGGCGCCCATAGGCCTCTCACAGCCTGAACCGGGTCTGTAAACATAATCTGGGGATCAAACTGCAGGTGTTCAAAGACTGCCGCCGCCTGCCTGTCTATATATGTGAAACACTCCATCATCAACTGTTCCTTACCGTTGAAGTAACGGTACAATGCCCCCGGAGACACTCCCGCCAACTCGCTGATGTTCTGTATTCTCACACCTTCCAGACCATACTGACGTACCGCCTTTATCGCTGCAGACATAATTTTGATTTTTGTGTCATCCAATCGTGATCACTGCTCCTTGAATACAATCATTTTTTAATAAACTACCCAAATTATACACCACACCGATTCTGTTGGCAATGCTTTTATATCCGTCCCCGCAGGAATGGACATATAGTAATCGGCAAAGGCTGCCGCATCCTGCGCGGCAGCCCTTGCCGTATCCCTTCATTGAATCGTTACTTCATGATTGTCATCCAACCCGGACGACGCATGATTCTTCTCTCTGTACATGGTGATTGAAAAATCAATCAAATATGCCCCTAATATAACGCCTCCTAATATCTTTCCCGTCCGAACCGGAACACGATCTACCATATTGGTCACAGCTTTATGTAAGAATAAAAATAGCGCAACCGTATAAAATCCCCAGGCAATCGAACTCTCCAGACAGATCATTCCCTTATAGTTAAATGGCTTCTCCCGGTATTCCCACCAGACCTCTCCAAAAACTTTCTGCATGATATGCGCTGTGATAAATTCCAATGTTGTCGCAAGAAACATCCCCATAAAAAACAAGCGGACGGGATAATCACTGTACGGACGCAGAATAAAAAATACGGTCAACGCCCCAAATCCATAGATCGGACACATCGGTCCCCTCACAAAGCCTCTGTTGGTAATCCTCTTGTTACAAATAGACATATAGACGGATTCTACAAACCATCCCAATATACTGTACGCCACAAACCAAAGTAATATCTGGTATGAAACCTCGTTATTCCACCACATTGTAATCATCTTCTCCTGTCTTCTGTATATCATGTTAACCTCTTAAGTATATTACAAAACTCTTATAAATACAATATGTAGAATTTTCTATAACTTTTTCTATAACTTTTTCTTAAAAAAATATTTTCATTATTTTTCTTCTGCATTCACCGGTGTTATGACGATATTCTGTGCCGCCACTCCGGTCTTCCGCGTTACGATATCTTCGATCTGCGCCCGGTTTGCATCGCTTAACTCCGCCGCACTCACCACCACATCCGCCGTATCTGCAGTCAGGCTTATTACGACTTCATCAAATCCTTTCGACGCAAGAAGCGTCTCGGCCGCAGCTTCCTTTTCCGCCAGATCTGTCATGGCTACCATCTGATTAACCGCATCCTGTTTCTGCTCCTCGCTCAGACTTTCATTGTCAATAATTTCCAGCAGGGACTCTTTGTTCTTTGCCCTCACCTGTTCCCTTGATACCTTTGCCTCTGCCACCACGGCGCTGGCTTCCCCATTGGTAAGCACGGCTTCCCCGGGTGTTCCGTCTACGCTTCCGTCTCCGTCGCCCTCTCCGTCCTGACTCTTGATATCCTCAGAGGCGCTGGCCAGATCCTCATCTGAGATATCCAGAAGCTCCTTGTTGGCCAGGTCCGCATTGGCAGTCTCTGCTTCTTTTCCGTCTCCAAAGATCTTGCCGGAATAATTCAAGTATCCTGCCGCCGCGATCATAACTGCCAATGCCGCTATGATAATCTGATTTTTCTTCACTATCTGTTTCACTGTTCTTCCTCCTGTTTTTACCACATTATTTTGAACTCTTCTTCATTATCCTAATTTTATGCGTGTCTATCCCAAATAATGCCTGTACTGCTTCGGTAATATTCTGTTTGACCAAGGCATCATCTCCGCCCTCGGCTATGACGATTACTCCTTCTACCTTCGGGCTTAGTTCTTTGCTGATATAGGGCGCCCCTGACGAATCCTTATCGTTATATATCGTCGTCTCTCCACGGTTTCCGTTTTTCGTAGTTCTGGAACCGCCCTGGCTGTCTGATTCTGTAACCGTCTCATTCGACGTCTCTACATCCTTCTCTACCACCTTTTCCGCCGAGGAACTCAGTGTAATCATAACCGTCGCCTCTCCCACTCCCGACATCTGTGACAAAGTGTAAGACAGCCGATTTTCCAGATTCCGCAGATAGATATCCTGAGCTCCTGTTATGGTTTCTTCCATATTTTCCTCCTTTGAATTTTCATTTTGTAAGAAACCGCCCGTCCTCCCGCCGCTGCTTTTCTTCCCTCCATCCGTCGGAAGCGAGATAACCAGCAGCAGGACGCCGGCCAGAAACAGGATCAACAATTGATCTTTCTTTATATTTCTGAAAGAAAATCCTTTCAGTATTTCCCCTAATCTTTTCCCGCCGTCACCTTCCGACCCGAATCTCTTCCACGCCAATCACATCGCCTCCTTCTGTATCTGCCGAATCTTCTGTCCCCGATTCCCGGTAATATCCGCCTATATCCACTTCCTCAAAAGAGCGTATCGCTTCTTCCATCTTTTTCACCTGTTCCTGATACTCTCTGCTGTGATACAGGTTCTGCCAGGAATCTCCAATGCCCAGGAACTTCAGCAGAGGCGCGGTCAACATAACAACCAGTACCATACCGGTAAAAAAGCGAATGTAACGTTTGTATTCCGGATTCGGAATCACATGCATCACCGCCGTTACCATCACCATATAGAAAGCAAGATTCTGCACCCACAGATATACCCGATCAAACATATATCCACCACCCTTTATGTATTTCCTGTAACCGCGGATACCACGACAATCGTAAGAAGAAAAAGCAGAGATGTCGTGAACACCACATGAAGCAGCAGCCTGCATCCCTCGCCTACTGTCTCCACACACCCTACGATTCTCTTATCCGACACCGGTTGTATCACTGCGGCGGCAAGCTTGTACAGCAATACGATACCGGCTACCTGGACCAGCGGAACCATACAAAGCGCGATACAGATCATCGCACCGGCCATGCCAATCCCGTTCTTTACCAGGACGGCCGTTCCAAGCGCCACCTCCGCCACACCTCCTATGATGTCTCCTACCCCCGGGATCGCCTCCGCGCTCTTTGTAACAGCGCTTCTCTTCACAGTATCTATAGCCGGACTGATCAATCCCTGTATCACATTCAGCCCCACAATACACGCAAGCAGCGTTTTCAGGAGCCATGAGACAGCCATCTCGATCAGTTCTGCAAACTTGCTAAGATAATCTTCTTCAGACAGATAATTCAGAACCTTCACGATCATATAGATATGAATCAGCGGAAGAAGAAAATCCAGAATCAAAAATTCCGTCAGAAATATCAAAAACAAGACCAGATTATAGAACGCGACGGACGTAATACTCCCTTTTGCGATGGAAACCGCCAGGAAATATAACGGACAAAATACACTCATGAAGGAAGTAAGGCCCTCGATTCCTTCACTCACCCATTCTGTCACCGTCTGAAAGGAGCTCAAAGTCAATGCGATCAGCAGGAGATACATGGCGTAAAAACTGATGTCTGCAATCTGACGGCTCTTAAACGTCCTGGAGAAATTACCAAACACCGCCGCAATCAACGCTATCAACAACATATGCACCAGATTATCCCGGCTGCTTCCAAAGGCATATCCCAACTGGTCAGCCGCAAGGCTCTTTACTAATTCCACCGAAAACGTCAGATCTCCGGATAGAATCCCCATCATTGTCTCCTTGAATTTTAACCGCTCATCGGGAAACAGATCCTGCAGAGAACGATCGATATCTTCAAAAGAAAACTTCTCGATCATCTCCTCCCCATATTCTGCCGGTTCACTGATCGCTTCCTCCTCAGGCTCTGCATCCAACGTCCCGGATATCTCCGACGCCCTCGCCATAGATAGAGGAATAACACAGATCAGCGTTGCGAAAAATAGCAGTACTCCTCTGACCGTGTACAATATCTTCTGCTTTTTCTTCACCTCACTTACTCCTTCACGTCAGAAATTCCCGGATCGTATTCAACAGCGTCATCAGGATCGGCATACTTAATACCATCACCGTCAGTTTCCCGAATATCTCAACCTGAGCCGCGATCGTCTGATACCCTGCGTCTTTGCAGATTCCGGAAGCAAATTCCGATATATACGTGATTCCCAGCATCTTAATCAGCGTTCCGATATAGGCCTGGTCCATCCGGATATACCTTCCGATTTCTCTCATAGCATCGATCATGATCTCCAGACGCCCCAGGATACTGAAGCATATAATCAGGCTCAATACGATACTGATATAGATACCATATTCTGATTTCCCGCTCTTAAACTGCACGGCGAGAAGTGTTCCCGTCACTCCCAGAAGCCCTATCTGCAGCATGTCCATAGCCATCCTCCTTTCTGCATGACGTCTTTGTCCGCAGGCATACTACAACGCAAACAACCGCTGGATAGATTCAAACAGCTCATAGATATAAGGTACGATCCAGAACAGTACCAACAGCAGACCCGCAAGGCTTGTTAAGAATGCCTGTTCCTCTCTTCCGCTGTGCTTCAGCACCTGGCTCAAAACTGAAACCAATATTCCTACCGCCGCAATCTTGAATATTAGATTTACACTCATGTACACCTCCTCTACAGCAACAGGATCGTAATGAATATCCCGCTCATTATGCCAAGACAATGGCATAGTCTTATTCTTGTCCTCATCCCCTCCCTCATCTCCTCCATAGAGAGCGTTATTTCCTCCAGCCAGAGATCCAGCGTCTTAACCTGCATCCCGGCATCCGCAATTCCCAATTCGTTTCCGAACCAGAGAAGTCTTTCCAATGCTTCCTTCGGAAGCCCGCAATCCCTGAGGTACTCCCTTCCCTTTTCCTCCCATATCTGGGCAAACGTACCGCCGTTTCTTCCTTCCATTTCTTCGCACATCGCAAGAAGCCATTCCTTATAAGGTGTTCTCACAGAGCATCCAATCTGCCGGAAAGCTTCTCCCAGATAGGATCTCGCATATTGAATCTCCCCTCTTAACAGTAAGATCAGTTTCTTAAGGTATCTCAATTGTTCATACTGATTCCTGATTTTATCCGCAGCGCCGATTCCCCCTGCGGAAGTAGCCCCGATGATCAGACAGATCCCGATGATCTTATATAGCATTCCGCCCGTCATCCTTCCTTTCCCGCTTCACTATAGAGCAGGCTTCCGCGGCTGTCAAAAATCCCCTCCACCTGTCCTACATGTATCTGATTACCCAGCAGAATATATCGCTCGAATTGTTTCCGCTCTATCATCTGGTCAAAAAGCGGCCTTTTCCTTAATTCTTCCATAGAATCCGCATGGACCGTAGCAATCATCCTGCATCCGCAGTGCATAGCATATTCGACGGCATGTATATCTTCTGCCGTTCCGATCTCATCGACAGCTATCACCTGCGGTCCCATGGAGCGTATCAGCATCATCATACCTTCCGCTTTCGGGCAGCAGTCCAGTATATCCGTGCGGGCGCCCAACTGGTTCTGCGCTATACCCATATAGCATCCGCCGATCTCCGAGCGCTCATCCACGACGCCCACCGCCATACCGTCAAGCCAACGATTCCCATCGGAGATCTGACGGATCATATCCCGAAGAAGCGTCGTCTTGCCGCATCTTGGCGGCGATACAATCAAAGTATGGCATACCCTGTTTCCGGAAATAACATATGAGAATATCGGATCGGCACAACCCTTTATCTCATGAGACATCCTTAGATTGAGCGACGAGATATACCTAAGATTCTTTACTCTTCCATCCTCTATGATTGCCTGTCCCGTCATTCCCACTCTGTGTCCTCCTTCAATCGTGATAAATCCCTGCTTCATCTCCTGTTCATATGCATACAATGAGTAATTACTGACATACTGAAGCATCTCTTTTACATCCTCTTTTGTGACAATATAAGGTCCGTCCCGCTGATTTCCAATCATCCGTTCCTTTCCGTCACAGATACACAGCAAGGGCTTTCCTATACGAAGCCTCACTTCCTGAAGATACCTGTATTCAAGCTGCTCTTTCTCAAGCATCACACGGATTCTGCCGGGCAGAACACGCAGCACTCTTTCCTTTAACATCTTTGTCCACCTCTTTATCTCAATATATGTACAAGAATCCGATTTATGAAAATTTTTCCATAAAAAAAGGACACAGCAGACTTAAAATCTACTGCGTCCTTTTTTATTCTTTTATTCTGCCACGTCCTTCATGCTGAAAGAAAGCCTTCCCATCTTATCTTTTCCGAGGCATACTACCTTCACCATATCGCCCAGCGTCAGTACGTCCTCCACCTGACGGATTCTTTCCTTAGATATCTTGGAGATATGCACCATACCTTCCTTTCCTGGAGCAAATTCCACAAAAGCGCCGAATTCTTTAATACTTACAACCTTGCCTTCCAGAACTTGTCCGGCTTCAAAGTCCGTAACGATGATATAGATCATCTTCTGGGCCTCTTCCATACTCTTCGCATCCGTTCCACAGATAGATACAGAACCATCGTCCTCAATATCAATCTTTACACCCGTCTGGTCAATGATCGCATTGATCGTCTTGCCCCGCTGTCCGACTACATCACCGATCTTCTGCGGATCAATCTTCATCTGGATAATCTTCGGCGCGTATTTTCCTACCTCCGGTCTCGGTTCGGAGATCGCCTCCGCCATCACTTCATCCAGGATATAGGTTCTCGCCTTTTTCGTCGCCGCGATCGCCTCTTCAATAATCGGTCTTGTCAGTCCATGAATCTTAATATCCATCTGAATCGCCGTGATTCCTTTATGTGTCCCGGCAACCTTGAAATCCATATCGCCGAAGAAATCTTCCAGCCCCTGGATATCCGTCAATACCAGATAATCCTCGTCCGTATCGCCTGTTACCAGCCCGGCAGAGATTCCCGCTACCGCGGCCTTAATCGGCACACCCGCCGTCATCAGCGACATAGACGACGCGCAGATACTTGCCTGGGAAGTGGAACCGTTCGATTCAAAAGTCTCGGATACGGTACGGATCGCATACGGAAATTCCTCTTCTGACGGAAGTACCGGAACCAGGGCACGCTCCGCCAAAGCTCCATGTCCGATCTCACGGCGTCCCGGCCCTCTCGAAGGTCTGGTCTCACCCACAGAGTAAGACGGGAAATTATAATGATGCATATAGCGCTTTGAAGTCTCCGCCTCGTCAAGCCCGTCCAGCCTCTGCGCCTCCGCTAGCGGCGCTAATGTCGTTACCGTACAGATCTGAGTCTGTCCGCGGGTAAACATCGCCGAACCATGCACTCTCGGAATCAGGTCTATCTCTGCAGCAAGAGGCCTGATCTCATCAATCGCCCTTCCGTCCGGACGCTTGTGATCCTTTAAGATCATCTTACGGACCGTCTTCTTCTGATACTGATACACTGCCTCGCCCAGTACGGCAAGCCATTCTTCTTTTTCCGCGAATGCTTCCTCTAACTTCTCCGTAATATTACGGATATTCTCTTCTCTTACCTGTTTCTCGTCCGTGAATACGG